>CAMDMY010000024.1 GCA_945902775.1 Chryseobacterium gleum
GATTAAATACTTCCACTCCAACATTATCGGTATGTCCTCCAATCTCTATTTTAATATCTGGATAATTTTGTAAAATTTTCACAACCCTATTTAATTCTATATAGCTTTCAGATTTCAAATCAAATTTAGCATGATCAAAAAATAAATTATTAATAATAACTGTCTTTTGATTTTCGAGCATTTCTTTATATGAAACCATATCAACATTAAGTTGAACCTCATTCATTTCATCAACCTTAGTCAAATCTAAATTATTTGATGATGGAAAAAAATCTTTATTATCAACATAATACCCATAGTTTCTTCCAGTTGGTAAAACAATAAAATACGACCCATCCACGGGATTCGTTTTAGCTGTACCTACATTTTGACCATTACCTAAATCCTCCCAATATATATTTGCTTCAAGAGGTTCTTTATTTGAATTCAATATTACTCCAGAAACTGTACTTACTACTTTTGGCTGTAAATCTTTTGGTAATTTCAGTTGAAAAATATCTGAATTAGACTTTTTTATCGAAAAATTAAAAATACTCTTCGATGCTTGATTAAACGCTGCCCCTAAATCTTCAGACGATTTTGCATGAAAGAAAGCTCCACCAGTTTTTTGAGCTATAAGGGTTAAGTCATTAAATGCTTGACTATATTCATCTACTTCTAATGCAATTGTATATACTTTGAATATTAATTTATTCTTTTTTAATTCATTCATTAAATCATTAATAGTTACGCAACTTGTTGCATTTCCATCAGACATTAAAATAATCGATTTGTTTTTACTATCAAAAGAGGAATTGATTGACATATAATCTGAAACGTAATAAAGCGCCTCATACATTGGAGTTCCTCCTGCTGCATCTAAATTATCAATAAATGAAATCAATGAATTTGGATCATTTGTAAAATCAATTGTATTTGAAATTGGCTCTCCACATTCATTATTAAAAGAATGTATTGAAACTTCGGTATTGTTAGTTAAGGCTTCTAAACATACTTCTTTTGCTGCTTTTTTCATTTCAGAAAGTTTTTGACCTTGCATACTTCCTGAAATATCTAACAGAAGAAGTAAACTAGACATATTCAACGAATTATTTTTACCTGCATAATAGGCTGATTTACCATCTGTTGAAAATTTAAATCCCCAATCATTATTGGAACTATTTATTTCTTTACCAAGATTTTGTGGCTTTTCCCATTTACTCCTGCTTCCTTCAATAGATTCTGTTTTGAAAACATCTAAACGCCCTAAACCTCCATGTCCTTCACTTGAAAAATACAAAGTTTTACCATCAGGATGTAAATAAGGACTTCTCTCACTATAAGGTGTGTTAATAGTTGTGCCTAAATTGATTGGCTCGCCCCATAATCCATTTTCTAATTTATTCGACATGTAAATATCTGTAGGATAGTTATCATCACCGTAATAAGAATTAGAATTTTCAGTATATAAATTTAAACCACCTGGCCTTGAACTTACAAATACAATCGTTTTACCATCAGCTGTTAACATAGCATCTCCTTCATAATATTCTGAATTAATTGGATAAGGTAATCTTTCAGCAATGCTCCAATTTCCATTTTTTAATTTCGTTGAAACAAGTATATCACCTCCGTTTTCATTCGACCAAAAGAAAAAGTTATTTCCATCTGCACTAATAGATAATGGAGCTTCATTTCCTTGCTCGGAACTTAGTGAAGAAACTATATTTGGAATTTGGTAACTTTGATTTTTTAAAATATAATTTGCCTCAAATACATCTTCACCTCCTAGATTGTCCCTTCTGTCTTTCCCACAAAAAAACATTTTTTTACCATCAATACTTGGAACTGCAGCATATTCATCTGAAGAAGTATTTATTGTCTTTAATTTTTCAATTGGAACTATTCTATCTTGCTCATTTAAAATATTTATCAAATCTGTCACTCTATTTGTGGAGTCTTTGTGGAAATATTTTTCATACTCATTTAATAGTTGAATACAAGCAATCCAATTTTTATTTTTTAAATCTGATTCAAGCAATCTTTGTAAAGCTACCCAGGATATGTCCTTCGGTGCCATTTCTTTAATAAACAATTTATAATCACTATAATTGTTGGAATTAACGCCAATCTTAAGATAAAGACTTTCAATTTTCTCGATTTCATTTCTCAGTTTTTCTAAATATTTCTGATGAGTGTAATCAAATTTATTTGTAAATATATTTTCAAGGTTATTTAAGCTTTCTATTTGACCATCAAATAAGTACAAATCCATTACTTTATCTTGAAATGCAGTAAAATCATTCAATCGGTTATGATTGTTGAAAATAAATTTGAGGCCTTCTGTATCCTTTTCTCTCAATGAAATAACCTCAATACTATCAATCGAACGCTTATAAAAATCACTAAAATCATTTTTTTGACAAAAACGAATATACCCTTTTAACGAACCATCTGTTTGCTCAATAAATAAATATTTATTTTTTTCAAAATTAGCTTGATCCACTAAATGAGAATTAGGATATTTATCTAAAAAAGATTTAAACGCTGAAGATTTCATTTCTTGAAGTGCTGAATTAAACGCACATACATCTCTTAAAATAATAGCTGAATCAATTTGTTCTGATTCTGAATACTTTGAAATAAATTCAATATAAGTATCTTCAGTATTTATTAATTTAGCTTGCTTAAAAGCATATATATTTCGATATTTTATCGCCTCAGATAATTGATTTTTTGATTCTGAAAACGTATTAATAAAATGATCATAGGATTCAACTGAAGGATTCTGATGTGCAATTTCTAAACCTAAATCATAACAATTATTTTGCTCCAAATGTAAAACTGCTAAGGTTACTTTTTTCTTAATCAACTTTAACTTTTCTTTGTCATTTATCAAAGAATAATTAGCTAAAGAATTGTTTATAAAAAAAATAGAAGAATCAGGAGAAAATTTACTAAATTTTTTATTATTAAAAAGTTTTGATTTGTAGAATAAAATCAAACTTTTATCTCCCGATAATTCAGATGACTTTTTTTGCTTTTTATTTATTTTAACTAACTTTTTATTTATTTTAAATTCAGCTACTTGAAATTTCTCATTTTTAAATAATTTCTCGAAATTTTGAGCTTGACTAAAAAATGATATAAAAATTAGCAGTACTAATAATTTAAGGTTTAATTCATTCTTAACAACACTTTTCATATTATAATTTAAATTGGTCGGTTTTTATTGTAAAATTAATTCACCCCAAAAAGTTCACTAATTTTTCCATTTTGATCTAAAACAAATCTTAATACACTATTAACATTTTTAGAATTCTCATGATTATATTGAAGAAATTCAAAATCTATGTTCACATCAAAAGTAAAATCATTTATTTTTACAATATTTTGAATTGTATTTTTAGAATAAATTGTTCTATTCCATGAGGATGTATACTCTTTTTTTAATTTCGAATAACTTGGGTATTTAAACGTCCAATATCTTTTTAAATCAGTGGAATAAAATGAAAAGATTTGATCAAAATCCCTATTATCCTCTGCTTGTAAAAAGTTTGAAATAATTGAGGCTGCGTCAAATTGAATTGAATTTTCACTGTTTTCTTCTTCAGATTGATTATTAATTACTTCACTATCTACATTCTGACTTTCTGATTGAGGTAACGACTCTACAGGTATTTCTTCTATACTTTCTGAACTAGATTCATTTTCTAGATTCATAAAAATAAGTCCAACAACTACAACGATTAATAAAATAGAAGATCCAAAAATCAATCGCTTGGTATTTTTTGGCTTTACTTCACTTTTAATTGTATTGATTTCTATTTTTTGTGAATTGCTATTTTCATCAATTTTAAAGGATTCAACTGAAAATGAATCAATAAATTCTTGACAATTTTGAAAACGATTTTCCACTTCTTTTTGAGTTGCTTTCTTTATGATCTCCCAAAAAGTTGCGTACTCTTTACCTAAGGTTTCTTCAAGAGACAACAATGGTTCTCTAACAATACTGTCATAAATTTCATATTCAGTAGTCATCCCTCTGTATGGACAAACACCTGAAAGTAATTCATAAAATGTAACTCCTATCGAATATATATCACTTCTTAAATCTAATTCTTTTCCTTTCACCTGCTCTGGTGACATATAAAAAACAGTACCGATTTGAGTACCTGTTTTCGTTAAATTATGCTTTGAATCACCTACAATTTTCGCAATACCAAAGTCCAGAACTTTAATTTGATTATCAGCCGTTATTAAAATATTAGAAGGTTTAACATCTCTATGAACAATCCCATTTTTATGAGCATATTGAAAAGCCTCCAAAATTTGCTTCATAATTGATTCTGCAAGTCGAATATCGATGAGCGTTTCTTGAGATTTCAAGATCTCATCTAAACCTTTTCCATCAACATATTCCATAATTAAAAAAAGTCCATCTTCACTTTCTACATAATCAATCAATCCAACAATATTTGGATGTTGAAGGTGTGCAAGCATGGAAGCTTCATTTTTAAATCTTAATCGAATCTCTTCATTTTTAATTAATTCAGGTTTTAAAACTTTAATGGCTACATTTCTTTTAATAGAAATATGCTCTGCCAAATAAACATCCCCCATTCCACCTTCACCTAGAAGTCGAATGATTTTATAATTTTGAATTTGTTGATCAATCATTTTAGTTTCTATTAATAACCTTCAACTGCTGGATTATATTCAGTATAATCCAAATCAGTTACTTCTAATTCTCTATAAGATACTAATTTTCCTTCAGTATCAAAACCAACTTCAACTCTAACATTACATCTTTGATATTCAGATCGAGAAGTTCTGTAACAAGAAAAGTGAATCCAATATGTCCAATATTGAATATCATCACTATCCATATGATCATAACTGAATGTTTCATAAGAAATAGTAATATTTTTTTCAGAAAACTCATCATTTGTTTGATTGATCTCATTAATCTCACCAGGAGTAATATTCCTCTTCTGAATAAATTGTTTTACATCAGATGCGAAATAATTATATGCATCAAAATTACCATTCACCAAATCACCATAATAATTTTCAAGAATAGTAGTTACTTCTTCTGTTTGCATTTGCTCGACTTTTATCTCAGCATCTTTTGGCGTAATTTTTTTAACAGGAACTCTCGTACTTAGATCTCTAGATAAGAGGTGTTCAACTTTAGAAATAGGCACTGCAAAAGTTACATTTCCAGATGCTCCCGCTGCGATTTCATATTTTGCATATGAAAAATTAAAATTTCCATTCGCAAAGTAAAAATCTTTAGGGCAGTAAAAAACATTGTTTGAAAAAGAATATTCGTCACCAAAATCATCTGAATTTCTTATCCCCATTTGTTTACGGAAACAATCTTCAGCGATATTATTAAACAGATTCATATTACTTACAAAATCCTTAAGACCAAGTACTTTTGCAGTTTCTTTTTCTACAATTTTATAACTTACGTTCTGCAATCCTGTTCCACCTCCCATATAACCAAACATAGACATGATAACCTGATCAAATAATATAAAATTTGTATCAATTTGAATTGAATCATTAATTGAAGATTCATATTGATTTGAAGCTTTATTCGCTTCCACTTTACTATCTAATAGAAGTTTACTAAAAAAATCAGCATTTAATGATGAATCTTTTAATGAACTACCTTCTGAAACAAATGAATGATCTAAAACAAACTGTTTAATTAGTCCATTCACTTTAATTTGATAGGGCAATAAACTAACTCCATTTGTCTCTTCCGAGGCATAAAACGCATATTCAATAGAATATCCCTCTCCTTCGCTTACAAATCCTTTTTCAATTTTTGCTGTTGAATTTATTTCTACTTCAGGTGACATAAAATACATTATTCCTCCAATTATAAAAGCTAAAACAACTGCAATTATTGTCCAAATTTTCCAATTAGAAGAACTTTCCTCAACTACCGGTTTTGGTTTGAAAGCCTCTACTTTTTCTCTAATTGGTTCTTGAACTTTTTTAGGTGTAATTGTATTTTCTTCATTTAAACCACGAATAAACTCCTCACAATTTTGAAAACGATCAACGGTTTCTTTCTCAGTTGCCTTTTCAATTACACTCCATACTTTTGCATAAGCTTCTCCCATTGTGGTCGTAAGAGGAAGCAAAGGTACTTTTACAATATTATCATAAATTTCATATTCAGTGGTCATTCCTCTATACGGACAAACCCCAGAAAGTAATTCGTAAAAAGTAACACCTAAGGAGTAAATATCACTTCTTTGATCTAATTCTCTTCCTTTAACCTGTTCAGGCGACATGTAATAAACTGTACCTATTTGAGTCCCGGTTTTTGTTAAATGATGCTGAGTATCTCCTACCAATTTAGCAATACCAAAATCTAAGACTTTTATTTGGTCATCAGCAGTAATCAACACATTTGACGGCTTAACATCTCTGTGAATAATACCGTTTTGATGCGCATATTTAAAGGCTTCCAAAATTTGAGTCATTAACTTTTTAGCACGCTCAATTGTAATAGGAGCTTGTTGCGCCTTCACTAATTCATCTAAGTCTTGACCATCAACATATTCCATTATCAGAAACAGTCCATCTTCTTGCTCTATATAATCAATTAACCCAACAATATTTGGATGTTGCAAATGAGCCAACATAGACGCTTCATTTTTAAAACGTTTACGAATTTCTTCATTTTTAACCAGCTCTGGTTTTAAGACTTTTATTGCAACCTTTCTTTTTATCGAAACGTGTTCTGCAAGATATACATCCCCCATTCCCCCTTCTCCTAAAAGGGAAATGATTTTATAATTTTGTATTTGTTGATTGATCATTTTTTTATTTGAAATAAATAAATTTCCGCTTAATTATGTATTTAATCTCATTGGATAAACTAAAAACATTAAACCCGTAATATGATTTACATGTTTGTTTAATCCAATTATTATTTTCGTCATACGAATATGAATAAACATAATATGAGATGAATTCGGGGGGATCCATTTTAGGTAATAATCTTTTTTCATATACTTTATCTCCATTTGAATTATACCTTTCTTCTATAGTCGTATTATTATGTTTTTGAATTTTCTTAATCATTTTATTTGAAGAGTTATAAGTATAAAACTCATTTTCAGATTCAGTTTTACAAATCATCTTTACACATAAATTCCTTTTATTATAAAAATATACACGCTTTGATATTTCAATGTTTTTTTCATTTAAATTTACTACAGACTTCAAATTTCCTTTATTATCATATTTAAATTTTAAAAATCGACCACTTTTTTCATCATTTTCACTGATTAAATACCCATTTTCATAAAACATCTTTCTTAGAAACATATACTTTACATTAGATTCAGAAAAACACTTTTCTGAAATTAGTTGTTTGTTTTTATCATACACGTTTTCTATTTTTTGAAAAATTAATTCATCATAATCTTTGTCAAAACCAAAAGGATTAATGTTTTGACAGCTATGATATATTCTATTTCCGTTATAATCAAATTGTGATGTGTCATAAATAACTTGAGCATCTCTACAATCTAAATATTCTAGATATTCTTCATAGGTATAATCTTCTTTTAATTCTTTGTAATTCATTTTTTTATAAAATCTTGGATCTTCAATTGAAATTAAGGTTTTAACTTTTCCTTTTAAATTTTTTTCATCTAAATCACTTTTTAATTTATTAGGATTTTTTGGTTGATTAAAAATCAAATGAAAAACAAATAAAGTTATCGAAATAAAAAGAAAAACTATCAAAATAAAGAGTTTGAATTTATATTTCCAAAAGTTATTTCTAAATTCTTTTTTTTTGTTTTCTTTAAATGAATTAGATTTAGTTACAATTTCAGACTTGTAAAAACTCCTTTTAGCAACTTCCTTTTGCATCAAATTGGTAATTATCAAATCCCACTTTGTATTTGTCAAAGGCAGTTTCTCTTTTAGAATTGAAACCTGAATTTCAGGTAATGAGAGCGTACTAGAATCATATGGTTTTTGTCCAGTGACCATTTGCCATAAAACAACACCTAAGCTATAAATATCAGTTTCTTTGGTAACTTCAGAAGTACTTCTCACCTGTTCAGGACTCATATACAATGGTGTTCCCATTTGTTGAGTCAAACCCGTTTTGGTGTAATCTACTGCTCCCTCATTGGTGTTTTTAGCTATTCCAAAATCTAACAATTTGATTTGTCCATTCTTTGTTACCATGAAATTAGAGGGTTTAATATCTCTGTGTATTAAACCTTGCCCATGGACGTATTCAACAGCCAAAATCATTTGATTGAACAAACCTTCTATTTCTAAAGAAGTTAGTTTCCCTTTTTTTATTAAAAAATCTTCTAAAGTTTGTCCTTCTATGTATTCCATGACAAATGCAACTATGTCTCCAGCATCAATTAAGTCAGTAACTTTAATAATATTAGGATGTGACATTTTTGCTAAATTTCTTGCTTCAGCTAAAAATCGCTTTCGAATGTTTGAATTTTGAACATATTCCTCTTTGAGAAGTTTAATAGCAACGTTACTCCCCAATGATTGGTGTTGAGCCAAATAGACATTCGCCATCCCTCCTTCACCTAAAAGAGAAATAATTTTATAATTTTCTATTTGATTTCCAATCATTTGATAAATTTATTTAATAAAAGTTGGCTAGAATGGTAACCAAAAGTATCCAATAAATAAGCACAATTCCTGAGAAAACGACACCAATTATGCTACATACTTTACCTGCTTTAGCTTGAGTAACTGAACTTGAATCGTACAAAGTAGGATTCAATTGGTAAAGTCTTAAGCCTTTATTCGCATTTGAAAGTCCTATTATTCCTAATATTAGTCCTGTAATTGCCCCATAGGTTAAAATAATACTTAATATCCCTAAAATCAATGCAGAACTCGAATGAGGAAGCGTAATTGTAGTTATTTGTTGAGGAGTAACTGTACTATTTGCATTGTTGTTTCCACTGTTGACATTTAAAATAGTCGCATCTCCTTGTTGTTCAGGACCATTGATATAATTCATCCAGGGAACCAATGCATTTCCCACTTTTAATATATCGTTTCTACTAATTTGAGTTTCACCGAAAATACGACTACCGTTTATAAAAGTCCCATTACTAGAACTGTTATCTCGTATAGTATAACCGTAATCGTTTAAAATTAACGTTGCATGATTTCTAGAAACAGTTGGGTCTTGAACAACTATCTCATTATCAAAATTTCTACCTATGTTTATTGTTTTCATAATCACTTAAATTAATTATTTTATTCTAATTGAATCCTTTCGTTTTAAAGAAATATAAATACCTATAAAACAGATCATTGAAATAATGAAAACAGCTAATTCATCTAATGAAAGTTTAAATGCCCATTCTCCGAATCTATCAGGATAAGATGAATGAAAACTTTCTTTTAACTGATCTACAGAAGAAACTGTTTCTCTAATTTTATTTTCTGGATTTATAGGGTCTAGATGTTCTAAAGATACTTTATCTTGAATAATACTGAATCCTTCTGTACCCCATCTTGAAAGGGTAACATAACTTAAAATTTCAACGAATTGATTTTCAATTTTAGATACAATTCCTGCTAACATAATTTGTGGAATTAAAGCTATGGGAACCAATGTCATTACTTTTTCAGAAGTTTTTACTACTGCTGATAGTAATAACCCTAACATCGTAGAAGCCATTGAAAGTACTAACATCCATAAAAACGTAGCAGATGGATTATTCCAACTCGGACTTGTTGACGAAAACTTTGCTGAAATAATTAATGTAAACAACAATGCTTGTATTGCTGCAAAGGTGCTTAAAACAGTTATTTTAGAAAAAATATACGCTAAAATCCCTTGGTTAAACATACGTTCACGTTTATAGATCGCAGTTTCTCCAACTATCTCTCTTGCAGCATTATTCGTTCCAAACCAGACAGCACAAACAGCCATTAAAAAAGGTACCGCTTGAGAAATATTACTGAAAATTAAACAAATCAAACCAGCAATAATTGGCGCTTGACCAACCATTATTAAAGAATTGGAAACATCATTCAATTTAATATTAAAATAACGAATGGTTAACCACCAATATTGTGAGAAAAAATTAGTCGCACTTAATGCTCTTGAACTCTGATTCACTTCATTTTTACTGTTGCTTCCAGTATTATTTAAGTTATGTTTTTCTATCCAATATTTTGCTTTAGGAGAGACTAACTGAGCGTATACTTTCACCGTATCATCAGTTCCAAAATAATTTAAATACGTTTTTGTATCACCTTGATACACCATATGCCCTCCTTCTGCCATAAAAATCACATTATCCATGTAATTTAAATCTTCTGGTTTATGGGTAACCATAATAACGGTTGTCCCTTTTTCTGATAATTTTTTTAGAATTCCTAAAAACTCTTCAATAGTCTGAGGATCAAGTGGTGAAGTTGGTTCATCTAGAAAAAGAATTAAAGGATCGGTTAATATTTCTACTGCTATAGAAACACGTTTACGTTGACCACCACTTATTTTACCAACTAAACTTTTACGTATGTGGGTAATATTCAATTCGTTTAGTACCTGTTCTATTTTTTGATGTATTGCTTCATTACTAGCATTTTCTAACCTTAATTTAGCCGCATAATAAAGTGATTGTTCAACCGTTAATTCTTTGTGAACAATATCATCTTGAGGAACATAACCGATATGTGTTTTTAAATAATCAAAATTTTCACTTAAATTCAATCCACTGATATACACATTTCCACTTGAAGGTGGCGCATCTCCATTTAAAGCCTTGAGTAATGTTGATTTACCACAACCAGAAGGTCCCATTACCGCCATTAAAGATTTAGCAGGTATCTCAAAAGATGTTTTGTGAAGACCAATATTACCACCTTTGAATTGTTTTGAAATTCGTTCAGCCCTTATTGCGACTTCCTTTGTTAAATCTTGTGCTTTACCTCTTAAGCTTAATTTAAAACGACCAATTATAATTACATCTCTTTCAGTTACTTTTACTGAACCTGAAATTCTTTTACCATTAAGATAGGTTCCATTTAAAGAATCTAAATCAATCAATACAAACTCATTTGTACCTTTTTTTTCAATCGATGCGTGAAATTTACTTACGATCGCATGTTCAAGACAAACATCATTTTCTTGACTTCTACCAATTGTGATTTTTGACTTATTTCTAAATTTATCTATAATGTCTGTAGAATCACTATTACCTCCATTACCAATTGGTTTACTACTAGTACCTTTTCTCAGTGTATAACTATCTGGATTAAAAACTAGTTGAAGAGAATTAACAGAAGATAAACTTACTTGATCTTTCGTTGAAAATGGATATTGAACATTTGCTTCTAATTTTCTATTATTTATAAAAGTCCCGTTTGTACTTCCTAAATCAATGATATATAGATTATTATTTTCATCTTGAATCAACTGAGCATGTTTTGATGAAATATTCGGAATATCAGAAAAAGAAATATCACAAGATGCATCTCTCCCAATTACAATTGCAGAAAATTCATTCGGTCTAAATGAAATTTTACGATAAAGTGAATTATCTTTTACAAAACCTATTTTCATATCCGTTACTTCAATTCATTTTCAATGATAACTTCTTGTGTCAGTGGATTCAGTCTAAAAGACTTTTCTATTGGAATTTTGATTTCCCTTTTATCTACTTCGATTAATGCATAACCTTTTAAATAATAATCCAAAGAACCTTTCAGAACTTTCGAAATTCCACTTATAAAACTTGTTACATTGTTTACACTTAAATCCCCATTTATCAATTCAATCGCATTTTTAGACATTCTTTTATTTACAATAAAAGTTGAGTTTGAAACTTTATTTTGTAAGGTTTTATCCGTATACACATCACATCCAATATCTTTCAAAAGTATATCAAACGGTAAGCTATTTTGAAATTTAAATCCTATTTTAAATAGCGAATTTGTTAAAGTAGTTTTTTTAAGTTTTAAACTCTCTAGCTTCAATCCTTTATCTCCCAACAAATTAGACATCATTAAATCAACCATTTGTTTTGTGTTAATCCATACATCTAATGTTCTTGATGTCTGAATATTTAAAAAAGAAAATTTTCCATTTACAACAACTTTCATTAAAATCGAATCGTTGAATAATATTGTTTTTAAGTCGTTAAAAAGTGAATCAGCATAAAAATCTGTTCGAATTTCAAAAATGCTTTCTGACTTTTTTTCAAACCTAAATTTCTGATCATTTTTTCCCTGAGAAACTAAATGGTCTTTGTAGAACATTTTAAAATGAAGATCTTTACCAGAATATGAAAACCAATTCTCATTTTTAATTTTCAAAGATACATCCGCTTTCAATTTACCATTAGAGAAATCGATTATTTCAAATTTACTAACACCTGAAAATGAAGGCTTTAAAATAGTTTGAGAGGTAAGGAATCCTACAATAAAAATTGTAAAACAAACTAAAAACCAACTAGATTTTAACCATTTCATTCTCTGCATTTTATTTTATAATTAATTTCAATATGCCTCTTAGAGCAATCTGATCTTTTTAATGAATAAGGATGAGAAGAAAAAATAGAAGTAAAATTAGAATTACCTGCTTCATTAAGACTCATTCGATTCCATAATTCAACATTAGAGCAAGCTTCAAAACCTGCAGCATAAGCTAAGTCAATTCCTAGTAAATCACAATATGCTTCGTCCTTTTGATTAAAAGGGGTAATCAATAATGCTCCGATAGTAGCTGATATAGATCCTGCATTATCTCCCAAATAAGTTGTTGATGTTTTAGAACGCTTGATCTGATCATTAATATGTCCTAATTCATTGTGGGAAATTTCATGTCCAATAATACAAGCAATTTCATTGTTGTTTTTACAGAAATCATACATACCTGTTGTAAAAAAGATATTGCCTCCAACTGTAAATGCATTCACAATAGTAGAATCAATCAAAAAGATTTTATAATTAAAGCCTTTCGGATTTAAAATCACTTTATTTAATTTAACAAGTATACCTTCAATGTTTTTCAATTTATCTCCTGATTCGATGAAGCTATAGTTTGTTTTTGACTGATTTAAAAATTCTTGACCTACTTCAATTTCTTCTTCAATTGAAACAGTAGAACCGAAAGTAGTTAACATACCATTTTCTAAATCCCCAAAAAATGAAGAGGAAGTTGATGAGAAATCCGAATTTAAACAACTTAAATCATATTCAATATTATTTCTAATTTGAGAAAAACCAAATTCAGAAATTAATAAAAAAGAAAATAAAAGTGTTAAAATTTTCATATTAGTTTTTAATTATTTTGAGGATGAGCAGTCAAATCCATAATTTGTTAAAATATGATTTTGAGAACATATTGATCGTTTTTCAGAATATGGATGAGATCTAAATAAATTATCTAATGCATTGTAATCACCTTCATCTGACTCAGCTTTCATTCTTTTCCATAAAGAAATATTAACGCATCCATTGTATCCAGCAGCAATAGCTAAATCAATCCCTTTAAAATCACAATGCGATTCTTTTTTCTGACCGAAAGGAATCGTTATCATTTGACTTAAAGCTGCACCTGAAGATGTTAATATTTTTTCTTTCTGAAGATGTTGTTTAATATGTCCAAGTTCGTTATGGTTGATTTCATGACCAATAACGCAAGCTAATTCATCATTTGAATTACAAAACTCATACATTCTTGTAGTGATAAAAATTTTAGCACCTGCTGTAAAAGCATTTAATTCATCCGATTTTATTAAATAAATCGAATAATTAAATCCCTTTGGATCTTCAATTTGATGTGTAAGTAAATTCAATATTTTTTGAATATTTTTAATTTTATTTCCCGTTTCAATAAATTGATATTCTCTTCTACAATCAGAAAGTAGTTGGTTTCCTACTTCCATTTCTTTATTAATTGAAACTTCCCCTCCAATTGTATTCGTTACACTGTTATCAATCTCTTCTAAGACTCCTATAATTTCGGTTGTTCCTAGATCTTCTTCATCATCTAAACAACTAAAATCATATGTTATTTTCTTTTTTGATTTTACCTCTATCTTTTTAGGCTGTGAAGTTGTATCATTTGGCTTTTCAGGATCAACCGAACTTGGTTTAGAATCAACAAGTACTACTTCATTCAAAAAATAGAATAGTATTAAAATACCTAACAAAATTGAAAGAGTAATCCCGACTGTTTTAAGAACTTTCCTTTGTTTAGTAACCTTATCATTTGAAGAAACACTATTTCCTCTAAAATCATTTGTACTTATTAAATCTTCTTTTAATGCAATAGAAGGCTTATAATTTTGCCAATTTAGAGAATTACTAACACCAGCTCTTACAATGTCTTTGCTATTTAATTGAACTGAACCAACAATTCTTTTACCATTTACAAATGTTCCATTTACCGAATTTAAATCTGTTAAAAAAACATTTCCTTCCGCATCAAAGAAAATTTCTAAATGAAAACGCGAGACAGAAACATCATCAATTACAATGTCATTATCTTTTGCTCTCCCTACACGTAAGGTTTTGAAATTCATAAAAATTCTAATAAATCAAGTTGAAATTCTTCACATGAAGCATATCGCTCATGTGGTTTTTTATTTGTCGCTTTCTGAATAATATAATTGACTTTATTTTCAAAATCTCTATCAAATTCATAAGGTACAGTGACATAAGGTACCAAATTTTGTTTGATAGCCAAAAACATATCTTCTCTTGTTTCACAATTTGAAAAAGGTAATTTCCCCGTAACCATTTCATACAAAGTAATACCAAGAGAATATATATCCGAACGATAGTCTATATTTATACCATCAATTTGTTCAGGACTCATATAAGAAGGACTTCCCATAACACTTTCTAAATCATTTTTAGAAGAATCATGCGAAATTCCAAAATCGATCACTTTTATTTGATTTTTTTCAGATAACATGATATTCGCAGGCTTTATATCTAAATGAATGAGTCCACGTTTATGAACATAGGCAATCGCACTCAATACCTCATTTAAAAACAAAGCAATATTCTGAATTGGGATAGGTCCTGTAACTTTTGAAATATGATCACTTAAATTTTTACCCTCCACATATTCCATTACAAGATAATGTGTATCATCATTTTTGATAAAATCTTTTAATTTTACAATATTAGGATGATCTAAATAAAGATATTGATTCGCTTCTTCAATAAATTTTTGACGTACAAATTCACTCTTAAAGAAACTCGATTTCAATTCTTTAACAGCTACAGGAAGTCCTGTATTTAAATCAACCCCTAAAAAAACTTCGGCGGTTCCACCAGAGTTTAAGGGTTGAATAATTTGTATGTTATTTATTCTTTTCAATTAGTTTATTATTCAGTTGGTATCAATAATATCTTACCTTCTTTGATTGTTTTATCTGACTCTAGTTTTACACCATTTTCGCCTTTATAAACCTCATTATTCTGCTGATTATAAGTAATGATTTTACTTTCAGTTAATTTTGGATATTTACCAATGTATTTCTCTATTATAACACCTAAAATTTCGCCTTTTACAACTTTATGATTTATGAATTTGGCACCATCTTCAGATGATTTATTTTCTTTTTTACTTTCATCTTTACCAGAATGTTTTGAATCTTTAGAATCAGTCTTTTTATTACCTTCATTTTGACTGTCTATTTCCTTTATTCCTTCATTTGGCATAGATTTTTCTCCATTTTTTTCATCTTGATAATTTTCAGATTGCTCATTGTCAACTTCTTTAAATTCATTATCATTATCATCATCAGCCAAAAGAACATAACCAATAGTACCTAAGAAAAGCACAAAAACACTCAATATAAAAATATTTTTAATTGAAAATATTTTAGATTTTGAATTCGAGTTGGGTGGCATCATAAAAGCTTGAGTACTTGAACCGTCAAACTTTTTAATAGGGTTATAATCAACAAATTTTGAAATTGAATGAGCACTTTCTTCAATTGCAACCATGGTTGCAGTAACATTGTCTAATCCACCAGCATCTAATGCCGCACGAATTAAATCTTCACCAGATTGAGTTAGATTTTGACCTTGCAACATCATTTCCAAGCCTCTATCGTTTACCATTCCATTTAAACCATCTGAGCAAAGCAAAAATACATCACCCGATTTAACTTGGAGTGGAACTTGACAAATAGTTCCTTCCACCACAGGAGAAGTACCTAAGGCTTTTAAGATTTGATTTTTATTTGGATGACTCTCAGCTTCCTCATCAGAAATAACACCAGAATCCACAAGCGTTTGAACAAAAGAGTGATCTTTCGTAATTCTATGCAATCTATTATTTGATTTTAAGTAGATTCTACTGTCTCCAACATGTCCAATAAAACTGTCTTCACCAGAAATAATCAAAACTACAGCTGTAGTACCCATTCCTTTTAACTCAGGAGAACTTAAAGCATTTGCGAAAATTTGCTCATTTGCAAATGAAAAAGCACGGTCAATAGCTTGGATTATATTTGAATGTTTTTCACGTTGAAAATATTCGATAATACTTGCTACTGCAATTGAGGAAGCCATAGCTCCACCAACATGACCTCCCATACCATCACAAACAACAAATATATGTCCGTTTGGAGTTAATGCATCGCCGGAATTATCTTCGTTAGCACTTCTAACTTTTCCTACGTTTGTAATTGAATAATTTCTATATCTCATGTGAATGTTTTGTTAAATATGAAAAGTTAGTGAAATATCACCGACTTGAATATGATCTCCATGTGTTAGTTGAATTTCCTTTGTTTTTGTACCATTTACTTCTACACCATTTGAACTACCTAAATCTTTCAATGTATAGACATAGTCTACAAATGTTAATTCAAAATGATTTCTAGAAACTGTTGGATGTTTTATAACCCAGGTATTAGAAGTATCTCTACCTACTTTAAATCTTGGCGTACTAATCTGATATTGTCCTGTTTCATCAGCTAAACGATATTCAAACCAAGGTAAATTTCCTCGTTCTAACATTTTTCTTAATTGTTCTTCATCAACTAATTTTTGAATACGTTCTTGCTCTAAACGTAATTCGTTTTCTTGTTTAATTCTTTCTTCTTCTCGAATTCGTGATAATTCAGATTCTTGTTGATTCAATTTCATATCCGCTTCTTGCTGTTGTCTTTCCATATCTGAAAGTTGCATTCTTTGCTGATTTTCTAATTCAATTTTTTTCAACTTATTTTTCTTAATTAACTGATAAAGAAGGATAATGACTCCAATTAAAACAAGAAAAAGAATAATTGACAATATGATATTTGCTTCTATCCATTCAATTAAATTCTTTGAAGGAGTTAACAACGCAAAACCCGTTTGACCTTCATTTGTTTGAATTTTCACAGGATGAACTTCACCATCTTTTTCAAAAGTGGAAGTATATGAAAACGGATAAAGTAAACCAGCACTTCTTTGATTAAGGTTTGAAAGATAACCTAATAAAGTATCAGATGCTTGATTTGCATCGTTATTTTTGTTTGAGTAATACAATCCATAGGTTTGTTTACACAAATCCTCTATATCAAAAAATGTTTTTGATTTATAATAAGTTATCCCATAAACTGGAATATTCAATCTTCTAGATCTAGCACCTGGTAATTCAACTTGAAAAATAGGTTCCAGAGCACAATCATCCGCTAAAACAAAAATCGCTGAAGGTAAATCCACATTTTGTTTTTCATACAATTCTAATGCTTCATGAATCGATAAATAGATATGTGATCTATCTGAACAACTTGAGGACCTTTTATTAAATTTAATAGCATCAATTTCTTCAAATAATTTATCCGCATTATCTGTAAATTCAATTTTATTTGGAAATAATAGTTGATCTCCTTTTTTACAAGAAAATGATAGAATCTCAATTTTATCTCCCTTCAAAATTGCTCCTTTTCGAATAGCATCTTTGATAACTTTCTTATACCAATCAAATTCTGATTGATTAGGTGTATTCAAAATTAAAAAAACGACACTTTTGTTTTTTGCAATCGAATCAACTGGTTTATAATTTTGAAAATTAACATCTACAGGAGTTTCATTTTCAAAAAACTGAAGTGATTGAGAGCCAATTCCATTTGGATTTCGCACCCATAAATTACCTTTAACTGTTGGAAACTCTATAACATCTTGATTACGAGCCTCAAATTCATTTTTTTGAGCATAAAAAAGAAATTGAATACATATTAAAAATGCATGAATTAATACTATTTTTTTCATTCTAATTGTATAAAATTGATTGTTTTATTCTATTCGCTAGTTTTAAATTTAAAAACAGTGTTTCCCATTTTAATTTCATCACCATCTGAAATTTCATATGCTTGTTCAACTTCTAATTCTTCTCCATTAATAAACGTTCCATTGGTAGTCATTTTATCTTTGATGTGAAATTTCCCTTTTTTGTAAAGTATGTTCACGTGTTCTCCTGAAATAGTAACATCTTTGTTAATAGAAATTGTATTTCCTGGATTTTTACCAATCGTATTACTTCCTTCGTAGATTCTATAATCAACACCCATTGGATCTAGGGTATAAGAAATAATCCATCCAACAATTCTTCTTGTAGATCTTGGAGCAGCCTCTATAGACGAACCTGTAGAGTCATTTTCAGTAGCATCTGAAATTCCTCCAATAAAAGTTCTTCCTAAATCTCTTGGTGCTGCCGAAGATGAATTTGCTGAACCAAAAACTTTTGTTTGCTCTCCTCCTCCTGCTGCATTATTTCCAAACACTTCAGTTTTTGAAGTATCTGAAGAATTACCAGCACCTGGAATCATTGTTT
This sequence comes from Chryseobacterium gleum, assembly GCA_945902775.1. Lineage (GTDB taxonomy): Bacteria > Bacteroidota > Bacteroidia > Flavobacteriales_D > Crocinitomicaceae > CAIUKX01. Next base: position 18,809 of record CAMDMY010000024.1, read on the forward strand.
TATCAAAATCATTACCACCACTATTTGCATTAGTTGAAGTTTGTCCAGATGGACAGTAAGGACATGCGTTTAAATCTTCTTTGTAAAAATGTCCATTATTGCATTTTCTAAAACCGTTCATACACTCTGAATTTTAATTTTTATTAAATTATTTATCTATAATACAACGTACATAAAATCCGTTATTTTCTTTAGCTGACTCTTTATTTCTAGTTAAAAAATATATTTTATTTGAGAATTCACTAAATACATACAATTCTAATAATTGATCCTCATTTATTGTAGATTCACAGAAATAATATACCTTATCACCTGAATACCAATCTACGCCGTCTGATAATCTAAAACCATAAGGTTTAATATTCATATCAAATAAATCAAGTCCTTTTTTATTCCAAGTCTTTTGATCATCACTTTTTAAGAAAAATGATGCTGAATCTTTCAATGAATGAAAAGATTCTATTAGCTCTTCTACATCGTGTTTTGATGGAATCTTATATCCTTTTGGAGCTAATAAACCTGAATTTAAAGCATGAATGTTATAAATCACGCCATTTTGTTTTAACGAATCGTTTTTATGGAAACAGTATGCTGGAGTTCCTTTTTTAAAACTTTCATCCCATTCTTGGGTCGTTTTAGCCTCTTTTATTTTTACACCATTATTTAATGTTAAAACAGCTAGGTTTTGTTTCATCCAAAATTGCTCTCCAATTTTCTGACACTTTAAAATTTCTGAATTTTTATCAATAATTGCATTCTGAGTTTTTACTTTCTGATTAAGAAATGTTATGTCTTTTTTTAAATTTATAATCGTATCAGTTGAATTAGTGTTTAACGAATCCAATTTTTTGTTATTCGTCTCTAATGATTGTATTATTTTCTTTTTCCCATAAAAAAAAGAACCATTCGTTTTTTGGCTATAAACAAATGAAATAGAAAAAAAGAAAACAAATAAAATAATATTTCGCATAAAAATGGTTTTAACTTAAATAGTTAGTTAGTTGTTTATTTTAATGAGATTGATCTTAAAATTTATCCCTATACTGATTCAAGACAAATATAAAAAATAAACATTGATAAAAAAATATTAAAGTATTTAATTAGAAGGATCTTATCGCTCTAACTAAGAATAATTTATCTTTATATGCTTGATTTATGTTTCCAGAACTAAATTGTATGCAATAAGCGGTGTAATCATTATATTGACTTGATGACCAATAATTACTTAGTGCTGTCGAATTAAAATTACCAATAATGGATCTATTCAAATATAACTTATTCAATTCATCTTTGCTTGGAAGATACCAGTCACTATAAACACCTAAAACCAAATCCGAACAAAGTTTAGCAGCATAACTAACTGCTCCTTGTATTGAAACAATTGAGTTTGTATTTGAGTTCCCTGTTCCAATAGTTGTACCTGAAGCATTTGTGTTTGTATATGCTCCATTATACCAACGAATCCCAGAACTTCGATCAGAGCTCGCCGCAATAATCCCATGGTTATCTCCTGCAATATATCCAGGATCACCTGATTGTAAAACATAAGCTACAATACCTCCACCATAAGTATCACCAATTTTTATTGAAGTTTTAAATGTAACAGTTGCGCCATAAGCGGTTCCAATAGAGTTAGTAGCATATGCTCTGACATAATAAGTAGTATTAGGAGTCAATACCGAAAGAGAAGAAATAAAACTACCCACACCTAAACCATTCGAAGTTAAGCTACTAGCTAAAGTTGGAATTGTAGTTGTACTCCAACAAACACCTCTAGCTGTTACAGTTGTTCCACCGTCAGAAGTTACATTACCTCCTGAACTTGCTGATAAACTTGTTATACTACTTATTGTGTTTGTTGTAACAGTAGGCAAATTGTAATTCAAAGTTGTAAAAGAAATTTCATTTCCATAACTCGTTCCAATACTATTTGTAGCATAAGCTCGAATATAATAGGTTGTATTTGGGTTTAAATTTGATAAAATTGAGTTATATGAACCGACTCCCAAACCATTTATTGTAATGTTACTTGCTAAAGTAGGATTAGAAGTTGTACTCCAACAAATACCCCTAGCAGTCACTGTTGCTCCTCCATCAGAAGAAATATATCCTCCTGAATTTACTCCTGTCAAAGTAATATATGAAGTACCTGATGTTAAAACAACTGGAGAAGTCGAAGTTCTAAATGACATAATATTTCCATATGCTGAACCAACAGAATTAGTTGCATAGGCTCTATAATAATAGGTCGTGTTCGGACTTAACCCACTTAAAGAACTTGAAAAAACTCCCATCCCTAATCCATTTGTAGTTGTATTACTTGCTAAATTAGGATTTGAGGTAGTACTCCAACATATTCCTCTTGCAGTTACAGTTGTTCCACCATCGGATGTTACATTTCCTCCTAAATCAACCGAATTACCTGTAATTGATGAAGATGAAGATGTTGAAACAATTGGTAATGAATAACTCAAAGTAGTAAAAGTATAGCATTGCCCATATGAAATACCTTGAGTGTTTACTGCATATGCTCTAACATAATACAACGTATTAGGAGACAAATTTGTTAAATCAGTTTGGAAAGAACCTTGACTTCCTGTACCATTCGAAACATATGAATCAGTTAGCGTTGGATTAAACGTTTTACCAAAACAAACTCCCATTTCTGTTACAGGAGAACTTCCGATTGTTACAATTTGACCTCCACACTTCGCAGAAGTATAACCTAAAGAATAACAAGGTGTTGACCCGCTGATATAAGTATTAACCGTTGGAGGATATAAAATAGGACTTGTTGTAAAAGTTTTGTTTTCACCATATACAATCCCTTTAGAATTAATTGCATACGCTCTTACAAAATAGGTTTGTTGAGAAGTTAAATTCTGCATATTTAATGAAAAAACTCCTATGACATTAGTTGCTGAAGCTAATGAAGTTGAATTATATATTGATGGATTAATAGTAGATCCCCAACATAAACCTCTACTATTAATTGGGAATCCTCCATCTGCTAAAACTTCGCCCTCACCTACTGCTGAATTAGAGGTTATATTGGAAATTGAATTAGTGGTAATTGTAGGTAAATCTGTTGATTTAGTAACGAAAGTAACATTTTCACCATAACTAATACCTGCCGAATTAATTGCAAATGCCCTGACATAATACGTTGTATTAACCAAAAGATAATTCAAATTACAACTATAAACACCATTATCTTGTGTATAATTGTATAAAGTGTTTTGATTGTACGAACTTATGACAGGATTACTAGAAACTCCCCAACAAATACCTTTTGCTGTTATTGGATATCCACCATCGTTTACAATTTCTCCTTCTGCAATTGCTGAATTTGAGGTAATTGATGTAATTAAATTTGTTTTAACGGTTGGTTCACTCACAGCATCTGTAGTAAAAGTCCTCTCATTACCGTAAGAAACTCCTCCTTCATTAACTACATAAGCTCGAACATAATACGTTGTGTTTTTAGCTAAACCAGTTAATTCATTTGTAAAAGAGGATGAATTAATACTTGATACAGATTTAAAATCAGAAATAGTTGGCATTGTTTTCAAACTCCAACAAACTCCTTTCGAGAGAATCGTTGAAGTATTGTTAGAGATTATTTTACCTCCTGAAAATGATGAATGAGAAGTTATTTTAGTAATCGAATCAGTTTTAACATTTAAAAGTGTAGCAACTTTCAACACCTCACCGTATGCTGTACCAACTTTGTTTATAACAAAAGCTCGTGCATAATAAATCTTGCCAGGTTCTAAATTCTTAAACTCATTTTTAAATTCTAATTTTAAAGAGGCATCTTTAGAGACAGTATCTGAAATAGTTGGCATTTGATTACTGCTTATACAAATCCCTTTAGATTGAATAGCACAACCACCATCATTTAAAATTTTGCCAATAATATTTAAACTATTTATTGTATTAGTTTCATCTACAATTGTTTTAACTGTAGCCAAATCTTGCTTATTACAAGAGATAAAAAAAAGTAAAAGTGAAATTATAGAAAATATCTTTTTCATGGTTAATATAATTAAAATGACCTTATCGCTCTAACTAACATATAACCTGAATCCTTTGCCCCAATGTAAAAAGTTCCTGTACTAAATTGCAAAACAATGGAATATATGTTACTATATTCACTTGATGACCAATAATAACTCAAATCTGTTGAATTAAATCCTCCAATAATCGATCTACTCAAATATAATTTATTCAATTCGTTTTTACTTGGAAGGTACCAATCACTGTAACCACCTAAAACCAGATCTGAACAAAGTTTAGCTGCATAACTACCCGCACCTTGAAAAGAAACTATCGTATTAGTATTTGAATTACCAGTCCCAATACTTGTTCCTGAAGCATTTGTAATTGTATATGAACCATTGTACCATTGTATACCCGAACTTTGATCAGAAGTTGCCGCAATAATACCGTGTTTCTGTCCAGATATATACCCCTGATCTCCATTTTGTAAAATATATGCTACTCTACCTCCTTGATACGAATCTCCAACATTAATTGTGGTTGTAAATTTTAAAACTTGCCCATATTGAGTACCTTTTGAATTGGTTGCAAAAGCTCGAATATAATACACTGTATTTAAAGTTAACCCCGAAATTTGGGATGTAAATGTTCCAACACCAGTGCCGTTTACAATTGAATTATCATTCAAAGTTGGCAACGTATTAGATTTACTCCAACAAAAACCTTTTGAAAGTACTTGAGTACCTCCATCAGAACTAACTACCCCGTTACAAGTTACAGAATTATTTGAAATACTTGAAATAGAATTGGTAGAAACTGTAGGAAGATAAATATTAGAAGTAGTAAAAACAATCTGATTTCCATAAGATGTTCCAATACTATTTGTTGCATACGAACGAAGATAGTAGGTTGTATTTGGGGTCAATCCCTGTATATTTGAAGAGAAACTCCCTATATAAAACCCGTTATTTGTTTTATTATCAGTGATTGTCGGAGAACTTGATAGCCCCCAACAAAATCCTCTCGATGTAACCGCATAACCTCCATCATTTTTAACCGTTCCAACTGCTGAAATTGATGTTTTTGTTATAGACGAAACTGAATCTGTTACTACTGTTGGTTTTGTATTTATAATTGCCTGCTTTGTTGAAAATTTAATAATATCACCATAACTAAGACCATTTACATTTTTAACAAATGCCCTGACGAAATAGGTTTTATTTGATAATAAATCATTAAATTCGACTTCATATTGAAGTTTAACACTTGAATCAAATAAAACAGTATCTAAAATTGTTGGCGTTTCTTTACTACTCAAACAAATTCCTTTGGATACAATTGAAGAACCTCCATCATTCTTAATTAAACCCTTAATTTTCGCTGAATTATTTGTAACAATATAATCAGAATTGGTTTTTACAGTCGCAAGTTCTTTTTTAGTACAAGAAAGAACTATCAATAACAAAAATATAAAAGTGTATCTCAACTTCATCATTAGTAAAATCTATCAAAACTCCATACTAGACCAAAATTCACAATTGCATTTTTAGTGTTAAAATCATTTTTCAAGGTAATTGGATTTAAACTATAAATTAATCCAGCCTCTAATTTAATAGCATTATGAACCCACATCCTAAGTTTAACTCCACTTCTTAAATGAGAAGGATTTGAAAACATGGATTGCGAAAAATCAAAAAGTGGTGTTTCATTAAAATTAGACAATGAATATAGCACATCTAATTGCACCGCATTTTTATCAAAACTTTTTGCGTAGCTCCCAATTCTAAATCCGATTCCAGTCGTTTCTTTTTTAACTAAACGATATGACGTAAATGTTGAATCACCAAAACTTTTTACAGTTCTATAATTCGCTAAATCATAATCAATTAACAATTTTAATTTTCCTTTAGGTAAAATACCAATTAAAAGTTCTCCACCTACTGAACTTTTAGATAAAACAAAAGTAGGAGTTTTAGTCATCGTTGATTGAGGAAAAAGTTGTTGAAATTGAGATGAATTGTCGATTTTGCCAAAATCTAAAATAAAATTAGTTCGCGTACCAAGTGTAAAAAATTCATTGATAATAGGATGAAAACTTAATCCCATATTAATTCCATAACTTTTCGCTCTGAAGTTAAATATTGAATCCATCACTTGAATCGAATCAGATAAATTATGAACATCTAATCCAAAATCAAATCCAAAATGAAAAATCCCTGTACTATTTGCATATTTTTTATTCCAATCTGCACCACCAATTGGTTTTGCATTTTTATTAAATTGATATTCAAATTTTCTAGGTCCACCATCACATAAGCCTCCTTCAGCTTGTAATAAATACTTTTTAGTTTTGAATGAATTAATCGTTATTTCAGTTCCCCTACTAAGGTATTTTAATTTTCCATTTTTTTTGACTTTATACCATTTCCACTCAGCATTTGCCCCTAAAGCACCTGTTTCGAAATATAATTTCGATTTATTAAATGAAATAGATGTCTCATAAATAGAAATTGGAGTGACTGTTTTATTTAATACAACTATTTCTTTAGATATAAATCCTGAATTTCCACACATAGCATTCACTGCTTCAACATAAATTGTACTATTTGTTTTTATTACTTCTGAAAAAATAGCCTGTGTTGAAACCACTTTTCCATTCTCTGTCCATTTCCAACTACTTCCTTGAGATAATTCTCCTTTAACAGAAAAAGTAACTAAAGCATCCTCACAAATAATCGCTCTTCCTTGTGAGTTGACATACACATTAGAACTAAACGTTATTGCATTTGGGGTAACTGGGCGAGAATTGACTTGTATTTCCTTTTTAACAAAATCAGAAAATTTTCCTTTAGAGGACTCTGCCCTAACTGAATAACTTGTTGTATAAGCAGGTTTTACAGAAATAGATTCCCCCTCTCCTATCTTTGCTCCATTTTGATACCAGACCCATTTTGAATTTTCATTTAACTCGCCACCAGCCGTTTTCAATGTAATTTCTTCTCCAACACAAATCGTACTTTTACCAACAATTTCACTTGGTGGTAGTCCCATTATTTCTTCGTCATAATTTCTGATACATCTTATACTATAACCGTTTTCTCTTCTTTCATTTTTTAACATTGGTAATTGTTGATCTTTTACCAACTCAAATGCAAAACTTTCAAATGAATTATTGGGCACTTTAGTAGTAGTCCAAAGATAACTTGCTTCTCCAAATGAATAAAAATCAAACCCGTCGTAAGTTCTATATCCATTATACTTCAACTCTAAAGCAAATGATTTACCACCTTGATTATAATTAATTTCTTTACTTGTCCTGATTAAATTATCAAAATCTCCTTTAGATGGAACTCTCCACCCAAATGGCACTAAACCTCTAGGATCATTTACAGCAAACCAATTGTACAAAAAACCTTTCGATTCATCCCCTGCATAAATACAGTATGCAGAAAGTCCATCCTCTGAAGCTTTAGTCCATTCTTCTGATGTTTGAGCAAAAAATACGTCTTCCCCATTTCTAAATTTAGTAACATTTAAATCTTCTCTATCCCAAGCTTTAAGTAATGGATTAGAAGTTGGTTTTTGTCCAGAATAAACCGAAAGTTTCGATTGATCAGTATCCCCTTTGACACAACGAACACTATATCCATTTTCCCTATAAGATTCTATAACATTAGTGGTTTCTGTGTCGTCTAAAATGACAAAAGAATACGATTTCATGGAATTGTTAGTAACCTTAGAAGAAGACCAAAAATAGGATATGTAGCCCTTTGAATAAAAATCAGTTCCACTTTCAAATGTTCTATAACCATTCGAATTAAAATTATAATTTGATGGTCTATAAACTTTTGAATTCCACCCACCGTTTGGCGATTTTAACGTTTTAAACAAATCTTTTAATTCTACAAAATCTTCTTTTGTCGGAATTAACCAACCATTAGGGGCTAAACCTCTCGAATCATTTACAGCAAACCAATTATAAAGCACTCCATTTGCAGGATCACCATCATAATAACAATAAGCTGGAATACCATCATCTGATGCCTTTTCCCAATCTTGATCAGATTGAGCAAAAAATAGGTCTTCGCCATTTCTAAATTTTGTAACACTTAAGTCTTGCCTATCCCAAGACTTTGATTGGGAATTAACATTAAATGAAAAGAAATAGAAGAATAAAATTACAAGAGAACAGTTCTTCATCTATTTATTTGTTTTATTCTCATTTTCAATATTTTTAACAGGTTTAATTATTGTTTTATCCTCGCTTTTATTTACTACTTTTTTTACAGTTTTTAACTCAACCAATGTTTTAAATGTTTTTAAGTCATTTTCTAGCAAATCAATTCGTTTTGTTTGGGCTTTAATTAATTCATTTTTAGCAACTAATTCCTGATTAAAGTGATTTGTCTGAGATTCTAAAATCAACATTCTCCTCGTTAAATCTTGAATAATTTCCTTTTGAGTTAAAGTTGGATCTAAAAACTCTAAAATATAAGCTTTACAAAATTCAATGCGCTTTTCTTTTACACAAATTGATTCTTTACTAATATCTATTAGATAAAATTCAGAAGGTATATCTTTTATTTTCTTATTGAAATTAGATTCATTTTTCAATGCTTTATTTACACTCAAAGAATCTTTAGAATAAACTAAACATTCTGTATTTGTCACAATATGTTTTTCAAAATAAACGTTATCCTCATCCTTAACACCTGTTTTGTATGGAACACCTACAATCTTTGCATTTTTAAAACGAGGATCTTTTGTAATCGAAACTATTTGACTTTCAAAATCTATTTTTTTTAAAGAATCATCATTCGGATAAAAAAAGATAACCCCTTTTTCATAAGGAGAAAAATAATCTTTAAAGTACTTTACCGTATATTTTTTTGAGGTATCTGCAAATTTATAATACTCTTTTTGCTGAGCAGAAAGTGTGAAACTAAATAGTATGATAAATATGTATAGATTTTTCATTTTAATTAATATTAATTGTTTTTATAAACTACACTCTACAAATTTGGTGAGTGGTGAAACATAATTTCTGAACGCATCTTTATCATCATTTCTAGATTTTATTTCAAATGTGTAATATTGATTTTTATCAAAATTATTTATTCGATTTAAATTCATTTTAAATATGAAATTATCTGGATGATCTTGGTGTAATTTGTTTCCTGATTCTATATCACTTCTTTTGTAATCTTGACTCCAAATTTTTTGGTGGTTTCTATCAAATATTTCAACAATTACATTATCTGCACAGTTTTTAGCACAAACCAAATAATAAATTTCTGATCCAGGTTGAGAAGAAGACATCAACCATTTATTCTTATCTTCTAAGTTTTGTTTATACAGCTGATTATCAGAAAAATACTCAATCTTACATGATTCAAAATTATCGTCACATTTTTTATTTACTTCGACTGTAATTTTTGTAGGCTCTGATTCGCAGCCAATTGTATTTTTACTTCTAACGATATACGTTGTTGTTGATGAAGGTGTCGCTTTTGGTTGAACACAATCCAAGCAACTTAAACTCTCATTATCATCCCACTTAATTTTTGAGTTTTCGGATACAGTGGGACTTAACATTACTGATTCCCCTTTTTTAATTTTTAGTGTATCATATTTGAAGCTAATTATCGGTTTTTCAATAATTGAACTAGATGGTACATAAAAAATCAATGTCAATTCTCTACCTGCACTTTTATTCGCAGCTATTTCATCTTCAATTTTAAGTTTAATATCTTCAGCATTGTTTTTAAAATATCCATTTTCAAGACCTAATTCTCGAAGATTACAGTTAAACTCTCCTTCTCCAATGAATAATTTTGTTTTAGCTGTGCTATACTCTTTTATGAACGATTTTAAAGTTGTACAAGGTGAATAGTCACAATCAATTTTAGATGGATAAAAATTAGTTGATTTTGATTTTTTTGCATTTGACCAAGTATCTGGAAAAAGAGACTCTTTAAGTGAATGACTATAAATTTTAAATTCAGAAATCGGTAGTTTTGATTCTAAAAAAATGGTATTCGACCAACTTTGAAAATCACTCTTAGACATTTGAAAATTATCCACAATTAAATATACGTGAACAGGTGAACTTTTCGAAAATGAAACGAAGAATTGAAGAATAAATAAGAAAGTAATTAAAATTTTCATGCGTTATTTTGTTTGATTCTTTTTTGAATTAGAAATGAATTTGAATGCCTAATTAATGACAATTTAAATTGTTTACTGTTAATGTATTTCCAGTTATTTTGGATCCATTTGAGAAAGTTGAAATTAATTCAATAATAATTCTCGAATCGGTATAAATAGAATTAGAATATGAAAAATTAAAACTTGATTTACCTGTTACGTCTTCTTCAACTAATACATTTTTATCAACCTTACTAGTGAACTTAATTGTCAATCTATCAGCATTAGCTAATTCCTTATTCCAAGTAATGTAATTACCATTAGCTATTAAATTTGATTTGAAATTTTTAGGCTTTTCAACAGTGCTTATAGGTTCTACAACAGGAGGATCATTAACTACATCAACAGTAGTATTATCACTTTCTTCCTCAATCTCAGGCTTATTATTTTCTTCTCCTTCTATTTGTTGATTATCGCCAGAAAGTAAAATAATAGAAATTGTATTTGCCTTCTGTGAAGAATTAATTAATGTTTTTAGTTTTAATTGTTGTAAGATATAATCGTGAAGAACCGAAGCATTATTAAAATAGATACTACCATCAGATTTACCTTTCCCTGATAAATCTAAATAAAAGTACCTGATACCATTTCGTTCTAGATCTAAGGATTTAAATTCACTTAACTGTCTATTTGCAAACATATTAAATGTTGAAGAATACGTCAACATCTCAGTTTCATACATTTCATTCGCTTCTTCAATTGAAATATCAGCATATACAGATTTACTAAAAGTTAATGTATCTGTTTGATATTCAACATCTATACGTTTAAACGAAACAACGGGTAAATAGTAAGCATCGTTTTCTATATCCTCATATACATCTACAAACAACTGAATTTCAGTCGGAACGATCATATTTTGTTCAGAAATTGCATGATCCGAAACAAAATTAATATGAAGAATCGTTTTCTCCTCTGATTTTCTAAATAGAAGAAAGAATAGTAAGATCAACAATAACAAAATTCCACCACCAATAAACCATTTTTTATTTGATTTTTTTTTAGTTTTAGTACCCCCCTTAAAACCTCCTGTCTCTCCAAATTTTTGACCATCTATAGTTGTACCTGTTGAAACTACACTTTTTGATTCAATAGCTTTTTGAAATTCACTACAATTAGAAAACCTATTTACTGGTGATTTTTGTATCGATTTTTCTAGGATGGCACAAAGAAAATCAGGGACTCCCGGATAAATTTCCTTAGGATTAGGCAACGGTTCCTTCACAATTTTATCATAAATTTCGTACTCAGTGGTTAAATTATGGTATGGATTAATTCCTGTTAAAAGTTGATAAAAAGTAACTCCCAAAGAATAAATATCGGATCTTAAATCCAATTCTTTTCCTAGAACTTGCTCAGGAGACATATAAAACACAGTTCCCATTTGTGAACCTGTTTTTGTTAAATCATGTCCTTCTTTTCCTAAAATTCGAGCGATTCCGAAATCTAAAATCTTGATCTCATCGTTTTTACCAATTATGATATTTGATGGTTTGATATCACGGTGAATGATTCCCATCTTATGAGCATATGAAAAGGCATCCAATATTTTTTTCATAATAGGAATTGCTCTTTCTGAAGGAACGGCCCCAGAAACAGTTGCAATATATTCATCTAAAGGAATACCTTCAACATATTCCATGATTAAATACAATCCTGATTCATCCTCTGTAAAATCATATAAATTCACAATATTTGGATGATTCAATTCAGCTAATAATGAGGCTTCATTTTTAAAACGGCTTTTTATCTCTGCATTTTTTAAATGTTGAGGCAATAAAATTTTAATAGCCGCTTTTCGGTTCACTTGAGTATGTTCAGCAAGATAAACACTCCCCATTCCTCCTTCTCCAAGTATTGAAATTATTTTATAGTTCAGAATTATTTTTCCAATCATCATAAAAAATAGTATTGTTTGATTTTTAAGTGTTGTATTATTAGTTTATCTGATTGATTTTTCAATCATGCTCAAAAATAGCATTATTTTTTTTGTTAAAAAAATTTAAATATTATTTATTTTACAAAATGTTAAAAAAATTAATAAATGAAATTGAGAACATGAATCAGATTACATCGGACTCAAATTTATCAACAATAATTTTCGAAGTGAATCAATCTGTTCTTTGGTAAGATTTGTTTTTTTCAAAGCATTAATTAATTCTTCTTGTCGTGGTTGACCAAACGTCATTCTATAAAGTGCTAGTGTAACTTTTAATTGGTCGTATTTCTGGTGATCCTTACTGAATTTATGGATTGGGACAAATCGCTCTATATTGGCACTACCCTCATCTAAATACCAAAAAGGTTTCATACCTGACTTATCTTCTTTGTATTGTTCTTCAGCATTTTCAAAAATACTCTCCCAAATAGTTTGACGATTGTTTGTATATGATTTTAAAATTAAATCATCAGGTATCCGTTCTGCTATCTTTTTTCTGATTACAAATGCTTTGAATCTATTTATGCGTCCTTCTCTTTGTTCTAAATCAATGGCATTGTGAGGTAAATTCCAATGTACAATTTTTCTACAATAGAAATGAAAATCCAAGCCTTCTTGACCTACCGAAGTTGATGCTAAAACAAATGGTCTAAAAGGAGAATTAAAAACATCTCTTACATTGATCATCCTGTTATTACCAGCATCTGTTCCCATTTTTTGCTCTCCATACGATACCGCAAAATGCGTTCTCATATTAAAAGTCTCATATCTTGTATTTTCCGTTTTTAGATCTACACCAACAGAGCTTGTTCTTAAAGAAAGTACATTGTGCATTAGGTCAACTAATTTATCCACTGATTGAATACTATTACAATTTTTCAACATATAAATGTATTCATCAACCATTGATAAGAAATTACCTTCTGCACAATAGCATAAAGTTTTCCTCCAAAAATCGGTATGTTCAGCTATCGAAAGTCTAATTGCGCTTATTGATTCGGGTTTATTGAACATACTGAAAAAAGAATTCGAAATTTGAAAAGCATATTTTTCAATTCCTTTGTCATTTTTAAAATGATTCCGAAGTAAATTTAAAACACATACACCTGGAGATGAAAGTGTTATATCGCTTAAAACTTCGAATAAATCAGAAGGAAACTTCCCTAATTTTAAGTGTCCATTTTTAAGCTGAACTACTATTTCATTTAAATTTTCTTTGTGTTTTTCAAATCCATTACCATCTTCCTGTAAATCAACTACCAATTTACCTTCTAAACATTCATTATTTTTATTTTGAATACTATCTAGTAAGGCACCTGAAATCCAGTACCACGTTTTATCTTCCTTTGAAGAATCGATTGAATAATCATCTTTCACCTTCAAACTATCAAACAATTGACAAATTAATAAAGCCTGTTGTTTTTTAATTGTTTCGTAGGAATCTTGAAAAGTTGTAAGTGAATTAATTATTGAGATTTCACTTAGACTCATACTCGGATAAGACAATGTGAAATTAGACATATGATAAATCGTCTTTTCATCTTTTTCAGCGGTTTTATAAACCAATAAAGGCGCTGGTTTTCTTGGAATTGAAAAATAATTAAATTCACTTTTTTGTTGACTTCCTTCCGCCGTATTAGATTTTGCAATTGTTCTTCTCTCAACCTCATAGGAAATCAAACTTGCAATTGCTCTTGGTGCCATTTTCCAACTTGAAAAAACCAAAAGCTTCGAGAAATTTTTGGCTTTGTTATATACTCCCTCAGTTTTATAATATGGTTTTGATGGTGGAACCCATAATAATAACTCTCCTTGCTCTTTAAAACATTCATCTGCTAACATTCTTAATTTTCCATTTGGGAATGTTGGTTTGGATTCATGATAGCCTAAAGCCTCATATTTATCTATTTTTTTATATTCAATCCATGCCGCTGTATTTTGTGCTAAATGTGCTGCAATTATTGGGTCTTCAATCGATTTTTCAATTGTTTCTTTTAATTTATATCCATGAAGAAATGAAAGCGGATAAGGTGCTGATTTACAAAACTCAAGAGTTGAACCAAATCGATTTAAGTTCAAATCGTTCGTTTTCATAAGTTTACTCACTAATTGATCGAGCGCAATGAAATTTTCAACATCGTCTTTAATGACATCAAATGTTTCATTGGAACATTCTTCCGTCATATTATTATATTCTTTTGCTACACTTAATCGCTCGTTTCTTGTTAGGAATTTTTTAAAATTATTTTCAAGATTTTTCTTTTTTTCAGTAGCAACATCAGGATGTAAAATTGCTTCGATTGGATGCCTTAAAATAGAAAAAAAGGCTTCTTGATCTTTCCTAAAATCTTTCCATAATGTTTCTCCTTTTGAACCTCCTAAAAATTCTATTATTTTTCTGAATTCATCAAAATGACTTTCACCATTTAATTGTTCTAATTGAGTAGTAAACGGTTTAAATGGTGTGGCAGAAAGTAATAATACTCGTGCTTCATCATTTCTTAATACCAATTTTGCTATTTCACCTGCTTCAGATTCACTATCACCATTTAACAAACTATTAAAACGCTGAAATTCATCTAAAATAAATAAATCCGCATCTAAATATTTCAAGCAGACATAAGTCAATTCGTTTCTTAATACTTTGATTATTTCATAACTAAAACCCATTGGATCAATAGATTCATCCGAGCTTAACTTTTGAACTAATTCCTTAATCGCATCATAAATAGTAGCACATTCTTTATTTAGGAGGTGACTTACTTTCTTACATCTATCTTTAGAAAAAGAAACCTCTTTTAGATGTTTTAAAAAAGATTCGGCAATTTCTGGCTTAAAAAGTTCATCGTAATTTTCAGTAAAATTGTTCGTCTTTGATTCCCAACTCTGCTTTCTTATCATTTTTGTTTGAAGCAATTTAGATAAGATCTTTTCTACATTTTTTAATTCATTATCTCTTTTAAAAAAACAAAATAACATCGCCCTTTCTTCAACTACACCTACACTATTTGTTAATTGAAAAGAAGTCGAAGGTGTAAGCGAGCTTAATTTCAAAATAGCACTTTGATTTTCATTTTCTTTGAAAGCTAAAAAAACAAGTCTACTCAATGGTTTGTCAGCAATACCGAAAGGACTTAATTTAGTGATATTTTGTTGAGCTAGCACTTGATTTGAACAGATGTACACCACATGAAAAGGTCTATCCTTAGGCTTATAGTGCAAAATTGCATTAGCTATTACACCTTTAGCTATGATCGTTTTTCCTAACCCTACTTCATCTGCAACTAATACTTTTCTCCTGTCAACTTCATACAATTGTTTTAAAACATAGTCTACGGAAGCTGATTGAAACCCTTTCAGTTGTAGATTGATTTTATCTACTGCTAATTTTATATCTTCAATCATGTGCAAATTCTTTAAAAACAGACCAAATTGGCATGAAATCTTCTAAAATTTCACTACCTGATTTCTCGAGTTTATTCACTACTCTATCAATCTCAGTAAGTTTTTTAGGTGATCTTGAAGCTGCTATCATTAATGATTCATATATAGAATTATTTTTACCAAATACATCCTGCATTATATGCATTTCACTTTCATTGAAAGTATTTGAATCTTTAATAAGTAAGGAAGAAGTTACTTGGTCTGAGGATAACAAAAACTGTAGATATTCAAACAATTTTATTTTATTATTGATGAGATTACTAAAAATAACATCCTCTCTCTCATCTGGAATATCGATGTTCATTTTTATAGTAAAAGATGATTTTAATTCATTTTTACTTTTAATATTTACAATTAAATAACTAGATAAATTAACTATAGATATATTATTAAAAATCAAAACATTAATCGTTTCAAAATTCAACAATTCAGCATCTTCTTTTCGATGAATCAAACGTACCTCTACCGTAAAATCATTCTTTTTTACACTTGTTAAATCAACCAATAATTTTAACGAATAATTTTCATTATCACTATTTTTAATTATTTCTCCCTCGAAAATTTGATTTGTTAAGAAATAAGCCATCTCACGAATTTCTTTCTCTAAAGTGTCCGTTTGAGCTGTCAATTTAATATCCTGAGGTGTATAAATTTGAAATATGCTTTCGTTCTGATTTAAAAGCATTTCAACTACTTTTTTTATTTTTTTCAAATTTTCAGTTGAACTAATTTTAACTAGAAATTCAACATTTCTTTCAAATGCTGGGGCTGTCGCATTTGCAGATCCCAGAAACCAATCTGTTTTATCAGCTGTTTGACCTATAAATAATTTAGCATGTAAATTTTGAGACATCATTTCATCTCCTTCTGAATCAATAATAAATTCTGCTTCAGACACCAGTGGATTTAGACAATATAGTTCTATCCCTTCTAAACATGTTACTTCTAATTTATCTAACTCTTCTTTACGAGAAATGAGAACTAATTTCTTGTTATTTTTTTTCAGTTTCTCTATTGTTTTCTCATCAATAAAAGGTGAAATAACAAGTAATTTTCTGTATTTCAGCTGATCTAATGGATTATCAAAAGAAGGACTTTTAGTTGTGAATTTTTCAATTGGAAATATATCGAATTCATTAAATCCAAATGGTATTTCAAATTCCACTTTTTCTAACTCAGTAAACAACTCTTTATCAATCTCTTTATTTGCTATTATATAAAAACCTTGAAGAAAAGTACTTAATTTTTGACTCGAATTTTGAATTTGATTGGTAATGATTCCATCGCTATAAAATGAAAGATCCCAGGAACGATCAAATGTTAAATTTCGGCTTAATACGATCAATCTATAAATTGAATTTTCACCATTTTCAAACTTTAACACCCATAATTTGGGATGAAAAGAAGAATGTAAAATAGGAGGTTGAATTTCTGTAACACAGTCCTCCATTAAAGCTAATAGATTATTGTATTTGGTTGGTACTTTGATTTTGCCTCTTTGACAAAAAACATCCACCTTTCCAGCACTTTTACGAATCGCTTCTAAAATATCATATCTATTCAAAGTAAAATCGCCCTCCATGCTTTTCGCATAAAAAAGGGCTACCGGAATGGCTAATAACGCGTACAAATCCAACGTATAGGTAGTTCCAATTGCTTTTGTTAATTCATACCCTTCTGGAGGCGAAATTAAAGCACCATAATTCAATCTATCTTTCTTTAAATCAAACATGTTGTTGTATATCTTTAACAAAATTTCGTACTACGTTAAATCGATATTGTAAACTTTGTATACCTACCCAACTATTAAATTCTCCACTTACACTTGCTAATTTAGCCTTTGCCCCTTTCTTTTTAATCTCTTGATTATAAACCAATTGATCTACAAACTCAACATTTATAGTTTCTTTTATAATTTCATCTCTCCATTTCTTCATAAAGAGTTGAGTTTCTAAAACTGTTCTGGGTGCAATTTGATTAAACAAATAATCAAAATCAAAATGAGTTAACTCTTCTTTTTTATCCTTTAATTCATCTTTCCAATTTTCCCAATTTGAATCAAAATTTAAATTACTCGATTTTTTATGTAATTGAATATTGTATCGAATATGTGCTCCATGAATTAAAAAATCAAACAAGATGGCAATTGTCAATATTTTCCTTGTTTCTTCATGTAATGACAAATCATTGATTAAATCCAATGCCATTTCTTTGAAATTATTAGAGTCCACTATAATTTTCGTTCTTTCAGTTGTAAATAACTGACTCAATAAATTATTCTTTTGCTTTAATTCTGAAGTTGAATCCATCAATTGATCACGAATAAACGTTGCTTCTTCTTTTGTTAAATCGAGTTTCATGGTTTCGCTTTTTGTTGAAAAAAAAGGCGTCTTTATACCAAATGAATCTTCTAGCGAAGTATAATCATCATCTCCTTCTTCATTAGTTGATTTTTTTAATTCTGAAAGATTATTTCGAAGTAAATATTCTGAGGATGAAAAATCTGTATCAATGAATTTATGCACCCTAAGCCCATTCCAATAAACAGATGAAGCTTTTCTTGCTAGTTCTCCTTTATTTTGAGCAACAGCAACACCGATTACCCCATCCCCATCTTTATACTCATGATTTCGAGCTAAAAGATGCATTATTTGATGCTCTTCTGCTTTTAAATAAGTTGATAAGTTCGCTACTTTTTCTCCGCTATGAAATTGTTTTTGATAGGTTAAAAAAATATCGGTGAGGATGATAAAGTATTTTGGTCTGGTTTGGATTGTCGATACACCAGGAAACAACCAATCTGCAATTGCATCCCTTACAGAACCAATTCCGAGCTCATCTACCGTTCCTCCTGTACTCAATAAATCAATTACTGAAAAAACTCGGTCTCTCTGCTCATTTGAGAAATCAATCCAACCAAAACCAGAACTCATTTATTTTTTGTATATGGTAATAAAATTATTTTCTTTTATCCAGCTCTTACCCATTCATCGGCCAATCTCCAAACTGACCTTCGGCTTGATCGATTACTTCTTTTAGAATCGTGTCCAATTCTGAAAAAGGGATAATTCCTCTTACTTTCCTTCACTCCTTGCTCTAACGTTTAGTCTTCAAAAGCAATGCTTTTTCTTTTCGCGAAAAAGCGAAACGCAATTACGGAAAAATTTACAGTTAATCCGTTGGAAAGATCGAATTAATAACCAGCTTCGCAATTAAATCTTAATTTCCCCATTTGCAATATCTTTGTAGTTTTCGTCAAAATCAAAAGGTGAACGATCTAACCCACTCCATTTTCCTTTTATGTACTCAAAATCATAAATAAGGGTATCGTCT
>CAMDMY010000025.1 GCA_945902775.1 Chryseobacterium gleum
ATCCGCCATCCCCCCAACATCCGAACAATTACCATTTTCAAACGAAATATTCCCAATACCATTATCCCCATCGTTAATTTCCTCGGAATCCATCATTATTTTATCATCATCAATATATCCGCCATTTAATGTCAATATCGCGTGTATATGGTTGGGCATAACAACAAATGCATCCAATTTGATGTTTTTTGCGTGATTTTTTATTTCATACCAAAATATATCGGCGAGGACACCGATGTTGGATAAATTCATTTTACCATTTACAATTTCACCAAAAAAATGTTCCCGATTTTTTGTGCAGATGGTTATAAAATAGGAACCATCCCATCGATAATTCCAATTTTGTAATCGTATTGTTTCGTTTCGAAATTTGTTTTGAAAATAGGTTGTCATTGAGTTAAATTATTTCATTCTCTATCTAATTTAGTTAAATAGTTGAAATAAATCAATAACAAAATGATTTATTTGAATTTTTTTAAAAACCCAAAATGAGAATTATTTCCCCATTAATCTCGCCACATATTTTCCAATAATATCAAATTCTAAATTGATTTTATCGCCCACTTTTAGTTGGTGAAAATTGGTGTGTTCGTATGTATAAGGAATAATGCAAACTGAAAATTGTCTGTCTTTGGAATCAACAACCGTTAAACTTACACCATTGACAGTGATAGAACCTTTTTCAACCGTTACTTGCTCGGTTAAATAGTTGAAGGTAAATTTCCAACTTCCGTTTTGATCTTCGATGTTTTTACATGTTGCTGTGGTATCAACGTGACCTTGAACAATGTGTCCGTCCAAACGTCCGTTCATTTGCATACATCTCTCTAAATTTACTTTAGTACCTACTTTCCATTCACCTAGATTTGTTTTTTCTAAGGTTTCGAGAATTGCAGTAACGGTATATTCATCGTTGTTTATTGAAACAACTGTTAAACACGTTCCATTGTGTGCTACACTTTGATCTACTTTTAATTCATTAGTAAAAGGAGACTTAACTGTAAAATGGATATTTTCTCCTTCTTTTTGAATCGCTGTAATGTGACCTAACTGTTCGATGATACCCGTAAACATAGCCGTATTTATTTATTTTTAACGTAAATCAATTTTGTTCTTCCTTTCGAGTTTTCTCTTTGTTCAATTTCAAATTTATTCGTTGAATTAATCAAAGGAGTTAATTTCTCGAAACCGTAATTTCTGGAGTCAAAGTTAGGTTGTTTTTTCATTAATAAACTTCCAACATCTCCTAAAAATGCCCATCCATCATCGTCTGCTAAATCTGAAACCGTAGAAGCCAGTAATTTAATGACTTTAGGTGTAATTTTATCGACCTCATTTTTCTTTGGTTTCTGACCTTTTTCAACCGTATTCGAAGTTTCCTGTTCGATTTCTTTCTTCAAGATTTCAATGTAAATGAAACGATCGCAGGCAACTATGAAAGGCTCAGGTGTTTTCTTTTCACCAATACCAATCACATGCATGCCAGCTTCTCTTAAACGAGTTGCAAGACGTGTAAAATCACTATCACTCGAAACCAAGCAAAAGCCATTTACTTTTTCAGAATACAACAAGTCCATCGCGTCGATGATCATCGCAGAATCAGTTGCGTTTTTACCGCTAGTATAACCGTATTGTTGAATCGGTGTTATCGCATTTTGAAGCAATAAATGTTTCCATTTTGAAAGGTTTGGTTTTGTCCAGTCCCCATAAATCCGCTTTACAGTTGGATTACCATATTTCGCAATTTCTTCCATCATTTCCTTCAAGTAAGCCGAAGGTATATTGTCGCCATCAATTAAGACCGCTAATTTTAAATCTTTTTCCATTTTTTCTAGATAATAGATATTTAGATAATAGACAGTAGACTTTTGAAAATCTTTATCTTAAAATTTCTTCTAAATTTCTTAACTCAAAGGTATATTTTTTAAGCGACAAAGGGATTTAAAGGAAGGATTTATTTCATTTTTTCAATTCATAATTTGTACTTCTTCCACCTGCCGCTTCTTTTTGTAAAATCTCTTTATCAATTAAATCATTAATATCTCGAATTGCTGTGTCTTTTGAGCACTTTGAAATTTTTGCATATTTTATCGAAGTTAGTTTTCCTTCAAACCCATCTAACAATTTATTAATTAGCTTTTTCTGTCTTTCATTAATAATTGTTTTTGAATGCTTATTCCAGAAATCTCCCTTGAATAATACTTTCGTTAAAAGTATATCTGTTGATTTTAATGCATTTATTAAGCAATTTAAAAACCATTCTATCCATTCAGTTATATCGAGTTCTCCTTTTTGTACTTTCTCAAGTATTTCATAATATTGTTTTCTTTCGATTCTGATTTGAGCTGACATACTATAAAATCGTTGGGAACTCTTATCCGATTGAGCTAAAAGCATATCAGTCAATGCTCTGGTTATTCTTCCATTTCCGTCTTGAAAAGGATGAATTGTAATAAACCATAAATGGGCAACTGCGGCTTTTATAACTAAATCAATTTCCCCATTTTCGTTAAACCACTTTAGAAAACGATTCATTTCTGTCTCTATTAGAAATGCATCAGGTGCTTGAAAATGAATATTTTCTTTTCCTGCTGAGCCAGAAACGACTTGCATTGGTCCATTCAAATCTTTTCGCCAATCAGCTACAATTATTTTAAATATACCACTTCTACCCATTGGAAACAATGCTGCATGCCAATCAAAAAGTCTATCTGAAGTTAATGGTTTAAAGCAATTATTAGTCGCATCAATCATCATTTCGACCATCCCATCAACGTTTCGATCAGAATCAACAGAACCTGCGAGTTCCATTCCTAATCTCCTTGCAATTGATGATCTAACTTGATTGGGATTCAATATTTCTCCTTCTATTTCTGTAGATTTTAAAACATCTAATGCCAAAGTTTCAAGTAAAGCTTCGTTTCTCAAATCAAAGCCTAGTGTTTCCATTTTACCAATTAAGCGTCCTTGCAAATTTCTTGCTTCAGATAATTGATTTAAAAATGCTTCATTTCTCCAAGTAAAATTTGGCCAATTATCTTTTTGATGTATATAAAGCTTCATTCGTTGCATATTATGCAACGAATATATAGATTATTCGTCGCATTTTAAAATTAATCGATGCATAATTTGCATCAATTAGGTGCATTACTATTTTCAGTTTTCTACTTCAGTACTGTTATAAGTGCAGAAATAGCAAAAAGTATGAAACAAAATAGGAGGTACTTAAATATGATTATATTGTTTTCAAACACTTTTGCGTCTAGAAAATTTTGTTTTATTTAGGTTTTGTAATATTTTCTGAGTCTTCTTGTTTTTTTTCTGCTACAAACCAAGAAGCTAAAAAGGCTGTAAATGTTCCAAACAAGCCAACACCAACTGTCATTAAAGCTGCTGCAATTATACGTCCTTCAGTTGTAACAGGAAATACATCACCATAACCAACAGTGGTAATAGTTGCGTATGCCCACCAAATAGCATCTTCTGCTGTTTTAATGTTGCTATTTGGAGCGGTTTCAACTTGAAGTATAGCAACAGCAGAAAAGATAATCATAAGCACAGCAATTAATGAAACTGTTGTAAAAGCTCCCTGCGTTTTGTTTTTGTAAATGTGATTTACTAGATGTTTGGTTGAGCGAAATGCTCTTAATATTCTTAAAAGACGAATAAGTCTTAATGTTCTCCCAACTCTTAGAAAATCAAATGTAGGGATGCTTGAAATTATATCAATCCATCCCCATTTCATAAACTTTAATTTATTTTCTGCTTGGTAAAATCTGATACAAAATTCAATTAAAAAAAATAGGCAAATAAAGTTGTCCACTAAGTCAAGAACTTTTGAAACTTCAACTGACATTTTAAAGAAAGTGTCAACTATTAGTGCTACTAGAACATATATTGATAATGCTAGCACAATTATGTTTAGAGGGCCAAGAGATTTTTTTTCGTCTTCTGTATTACTCATTATTTCTTCGTCTTTCTTTGATGATATTTTTATGTGTTTCGTAATAATATCTGCTTCTTGCCCTGTTTTTGTATGCATTTTTGTTTGTTGATACAGGTTTTCTTATATGCCCCTTTACAAACTTACCAGTTCTTGTTATATGAGGCTCTATATATTTATAACCACTATTATCTTCATTTGAACTTTCGGTTGAAAAGTTGATTTTTACTTTGGTGATTTCATTATCGTGCTTAACAGAAAAAAATAAGGCAACAATTAAAAGACCTAATATGAAAACTAAAAAATTTCTCATTATCTATCAATGAATTTAACTACCTCTCCATTTTCTATAACGAAATAATCCCCACTACTTTTATTTCCGTATATATAAGTAAGTTTCGTTTTTGTTTTTAAAACCTGCTTTTCAATTTTGTCAGGATTACCTTTACACTCAATTAACTGTTCCTCAGTCATACCAATCCAGTATTGATGATTTACTAAACGACTACCTATTTCTTCACCATATTTTTGAAGTAAAGCTTCTTGATGTTTTTTGATAAACTTAAAAGCCTCAATTTTTTCGTCAATGTTTTGTCTCCAAACAGAATTAAAATCAATTTTTTCAATCAGAATATTCTTCTGTTCTTCGTTTATTTCACCTGTTTTCAATGCTGATTCAACTTTTGATTTTGCTGTCTCAATTTCGATTTGTTTTTTCTTTTTGCTATTAGATGAACTTAATAAAATTAATACTATTACAATTGCTATTATTATTCCTGTTGTCATTTATTTTTTGATTTTTTCTGTGTTATTCGTGTTTACATTATTAAATATTTTCCGTTTTTTCGATTTCAAACAGTTTGTAACTACACCACAAATTTAACCTTTTAAAAACTACCAAACAACTTAAAATCTTTCTATTATTCTTAGTTATTCTAATTAATTTTTAAAATAAATATTACTTTATAAATAATTGTAAATCAACAATAAAACCGATTATAACTACTTACAAACGAAAGACATTCGACAGTAATCAGTTCATAACCGTATAAAGTTTTGAAGTCTACCAAACTTTGCAGTGTCGAAATCAGATAACGACTTCTGATGGGTTACGAAACAACAAAATTTAAAATTAATTAGTATGAACACGTTAAGAAACAAAGTAAGTTTAATTGGAAGAATTGGTCAAAACATTGAAATGCAAAAAGTAGGTGCGTCAAAAGATTATTCTTTAGTGAAAGTATCGTTAGCAACGAGCGAAAATTACAAAGACAAAAACGGACAATGGCAAGATAACACACAATGGCATAATTTAGTAATCTGGGGTAAAACAGCAGAACGTATGTCAAATACGATTACTAAAGGACAAGAAATTATGATCGAGGGGAGATTGGTGAACAAGCAATATGAAAAAGACGGTGAAAAAAGATATTCTACTGATATTGAGGTAACTGATTTCTTATTGGTTTCAACTAGAACAGCTGAAAAAACAGAACAAGAAGTGAAATAATCAACTTCAACCCATTCTTAGAAACAAGTTTAATTTTAATAATCATTCAAAACGCTACATTATGAATCACGTAAATTTAATTGGTAAAATGTGTTCAACTCCAAAGATTGTTGAACTAGAAGGAGGAAAAAAAATCGCTCAATTTACGCTTTCTACCAAAGAAACGTACTTAGATGAGAAAGGAAATCCGAAAAGTAGAAGTCAATGGCATCAGTTAGCCGCTTGGGGAAGATGGGTTAAAATTCTAGAAGAACTTGGATCGGTTGGCATGGGAATGGCCGTTGAAGGTAAATTAATAACTCGTTTCTATAAAAACAAAGAAGGAGAACGGAAGTATATCTCACAAGTAGAAGTAAATGATTTAGTAATTCTTTAAATCTTATTCTCAACCTCAACCTCAAACTTAATTTTAACCTCAATCTTAATAAATTAATCTAAAAACTTGAATTATGAATATTTTAAAAAATCACGTAACGTTAGTTGGAAATATGGGAATGCCACCCCTGATTACACAGTTTGAGAATGGAAATAAAATCGCACGATTTAGTTTAGCGACCGATAAC
Organism: Chryseobacterium gleum; assembly: GCA_945902775.1. Lineage (GTDB taxonomy): Bacteria > Bacteroidota > Bacteroidia > Flavobacteriales_D > Crocinitomicaceae > CAIUKX01. The sequence continues at coordinate 6,017 of CAMDMY010000025.1, forward strand.
TTATACAAATCAAAAAATGGCACCGATGAAAAAAATACCGAATGGCACCGTGTTTTTGCCTGGGGTAACATGGCTCAATTTATTGAGAACTATGGCGAAAAAGGCAAACAATTAGCAATTCACGGAAGGCTGGTTAACAGAACCTATCTTTCCAAAGAAGGACAAAAAAGAAATATCACCGAAATAGAGATAAAGCATATAATTGGAATGTAGTTAATTTGAAAATTTGAAAATTCGTTAATTTGAAAATGAATTAGCTAATTATCTAAATCGGATTGTTGAATTATCCTCCTTGGGTAGGTGAATTATTAAAAGGAGGATAATTCTCAATCTATTTTTTATTTTTCTGCTAAAAAAGAAATCCAATTCTTTGCTTGATCATTGTTCAAGACTCTTGGGAATTTATTTTGAGCTCCAGATTTACCAATTTTTTCGAGATAATTGTAAAATAAATCTGGACTTAAAACCTTGATCGTTGGAGTATTCAAATTATGTTTTCTACACGTTTTGTAATCGTCGTTTAATTCTCCTAGTTCTTTGTCAATTTCGGCTTTTAATTCTTCAGCATCAATTTCAGCAGTTGATCCGATGAACCATTCGTGCTTTTGTTCTTCACTATTTGCATAAATGGTAAATTCTGGAATTTCAATTTTCAATCGATTCGAAATATTAGATAATGCTGTGTTGATATTATCTAGTGATAAATGTTCTCCAGCCAAACTTAAATATTGTTTGATTCTTCCCGTAATTTTGATTTCATTGTTCTCTACATCAACAAATTGAACTAAGTCACCAATCATATAGCGCCAAAGTCCTGCGTTAGTTGAAATAACCATAGCATAATCGACACCAGTTTCTACTTGGCTAATTGTCAATGCTTTATAATTATCTTTTAAAACTCCTTCGTTATCAAAGTACTCACTAGTAAAAGGGACAAACTCATAAAAAATACCATTTGAAAGCAATAATTTCATTCCTTCTCTATCCGGTGCAGTTTGGTATGCAAAATAGCCTTCACTCGCTAAATAAGTATCAAGAAGATATACTTTTTTACCAATAATTTTATCCAAACGTGCCTGGTAAGGTTGCATATAAACGCCTCCGTGCATGTAGACCTCAAAATTCGGCCAAATGTCGTGGATGGTATTTAAATTGTAATGCTCAATAATTTTTTCCATTAACATCAAACACCAACTCGGAACTCCTGCAACAATTCCAATATCCCAAGAAGGAGCTTTTTCGATCATTTTCTCTAATTTTTTATTCCAATCAGAGATTTTAGCGATGTTGTTGTTTGGTTTGGTGAAAGGATTGAAAATAAATGCAGTATTTTTCTTCAAAATTCCGCTTAAATCTCCTTCGAAATGATTTCCTATTTTTTTTAAATTAGATGAACCACCAACTACAAGAAATTTAGCACCATAAAATTCTTTTGATAAATCTAATTTATAAAGTGTTGAAGATTGACTAACACTTGTTTTTTGAAATGAACGAATCATTTGTTTCGTCACAGGTATTCTTTTACTTGGAGAACCAGTTGTTCCAGATGATAAAGCATAGTAACTTATTTTACCAGGCCACGTGTGATTTTTTTCACCTTCAATTGATTTAGCTAACCAATTCTCATAAAATTCTTCGTAGTTGGTAATAGGTACATTTTTTTGATAATCGTTTACAATTTCTTGATTTTCAATAACTTGTGTGTACCGATGTTTTATTCCAAAATTTGTTTCTTTTGATTTATCGAGTAATTTGTATAGTGTTCTTAGTTGACTGTTGTATTTGATTCCTTTTTTATAATTCCTTTTGAAACTTAGTTCAGTAGATTTCTTAAAAAGCTTTCCTATTATTGGCATATTTTTTCTTTTAAATAAATTCTATTTTGACGAATACTTTTTTAATTTTGTAATATAATTTTTACTTGTCAAATAGTAAGCCAAATTTGATGATATTTAGATGAACTAATATTTTCTTATTGTTAAGTTTGTTTTAAATTAGATAAATCATTCAATTTTTTAACCGTCTGATTTTGATAATGATTACTTTTGTACTAAACTATATCTAAAAAGATACATTACTTATGGAAACTAAAACATTTATTGTTCCTCACGATTTTACTGCTGTTGCTGAAAATGCATTAAACCATGCAATTGCTACTGCAAAAACATTAGATTCTCAAATTTATGTTGTGCATGTTGTTCAAAAAGAGAAAAATATCAAAGAAGCTGAAGTTAAATTGGCTGAAGTTCTTGGTGCTCTTGACACAACTGTAAAATTAATTCCTAAAGTTAGAGTAGGAAATATTTTTGATGATATAGGAGATTTTGCTGCTGAACACCACGCGGAAATTATTTTTATGGGAACGCATGGAGCAAGTGGATGGCAACATGTTACAGGAAGTAATGCTTTAAAAGTTGTTACCCATTCTGATGTTCCTTTCATCATTGTTCAAGAAAAAAAAATCAAACCAAATGGATACGATGATATAGTAGTTCCATTGGATTTGAATAAAGAGACAAAACAAAAATTAGCAATTGTTGCCAATTTAGCTGCTTATTTTAAATCGAGAGTACACGTTATTACTCCAAATGAAACGGACGAATTTTTGCGTAAAAAAGTACAAGCAAATATTCTTTTTGCAAACCGTTTTTTCTCTGAAAGAGGAATTGAAGTGACAACTACTTTAGCTCAAAAAAGTAATTTTGAAAAAGAAGTTTTAAAACATGCTGTTACAATTGATGCAGATTTGATTGCTATTATGAACTTAAATAGAAACAACCTTTTAGGTGCAATCGGTACAAATTCTGAACAATATATTATTTCTAATGAAGCTCAAATACCAACGTTGGTTATCAATCCAATTGATAGTCCATATGGAACAAGCGTTATGTTTGGAAATTATTAATTAGAGGATTCATTTATTTTAAAAACTCCGTTGATATATCAACGGAGTTTTTTGTTTTACACCACTTTATTTTAAAAGTTTATCAAGTCTTGTGTCTTATGACTTATATCTTTCGGTCTAAAATAACTAACTTTGCATGATTAAAAAGAGATAATTATTACCATGGAGTACAATTTTCAAGACATCGAACCTAAGTGGAGAAAAATTTGGGCAGATAACAAAACGTTTAAAGCAGAAGATAATAGTTCAAAACCGAAATATTATGTTTTGGATATGTTTCCTTATCCTTCAGGAGCAGGACTTCACGTTGGTCATCCGCTTGGATATATCGCTTCAGATATTTTCGCTCGTTACAAACGTTTGAAAGGATTCAATGTACTTCACCCAATGGGTTATGATTCATTTGGTTTACCTGCAGAACAATATGCAATTCAAACGGGTCAACATCCAGCTGTAACAACGGAACAAAATATTGAACGTTATAGAGATCAATTGGATAAAATCGGTTTTTCTTTTGACTGGGACAGAGAAGTTCGCACTTCATCTCCAGAATATTACAAATGGACACAGTGGATTTTTAAACAATTATTCGACTGTTACTATGATAATAAAACGAACAAAGCAGAACGTATTTCGAAATTAATCGCTGAATTTGAGGCGAATGGAAATTCAAATGTGAATGCTTGTTCTGATTGTGAATTTACTTTTACTGCTGAAGAATGGAAAGCATTTGACATAAAAAAGAAAGACGAAACATTACAATCATATCGTTTGACTTTCTTAGCTGATTCTTGGGTAAATTGGTGTCCAGCTTTAGGTACTGTTTTAGCAAATGATGAAATTGTAAATGGTGTTTCAGAAAGAGGTGGTCACCCAGTTGAACAAAAACTAATGCGTCAATGGTCAATGCGTATCAAAGCATACGCTGAACGATTATTGACAGGTTTAGAAGGTTTAGATTGGACAGATTCTGTAAAAGATATTCAAAGAAACTGGATTGGAAAATCGGTAGGTTCTTCAGTTAAGTTTGAAGTGTTGACTTCGAGTGCCTCAGTCAACAATACGGGGGTTGAGGCACTCGATAATACGGGGGTTGAGGCACTCGAAACCCAAGTTATCGAAGTTTTCACAACTCGACCAGATACAATCTTCGGAGTTTCATTCATGGTGTTAGCGCCCGAACATCCTTTAGTAGATCAAATCACTACACCTGAATTCGCTTCACAAATAGCTGAATACAAGAAAAACGCTTCTTTAAAATCAGAACGTGATCGCCAATCGGATGTAAAAAATATAACAGGACAAAACACAGGAGCTTTTGCGATTCATCCATTTACTGGAGAAAAAATTCAAATTTGGATAGGCGATTATGTTTTAGTTTCTTATGGAACCGGAGCAGTAATGGCCGTTCCTTGTGGAGATCAACGTGATTGGGATTTTGCGAAACACTTCAATATTGAAATCAAAAACATTTTCGAAAATATAGATGTTTCGGAAGCAGCTTATACAGAGAAATCAGGCTTTATTGCAAATTCAGATTTCTTAAACGGTTTGGAGGTGAAAGCGGCAATAAAAAAAGCGATTGAAGCCATCGAAACAAAAGGATTAGGTCAAGGAAAAACAAATTACCGTTTACGCGATGCTGTTTTTTCAAGACAACGTTATTGGGGAGAGCCTTTCCCAGTATATTACAAAGATGGACTGCCTTATTCAGTAGATGATAAGCATTTACCAATTACTCTTCCAGAAGTAGATAAATATTTACCAACAGAAACAGGTGAACCGCCATTAGCAAGAGCAGAAAAATCAGCGTGGAATCATTTTGAAGGGGATCACATGGAATTCAATACTATGCCAGGTTGGGCAGGAAGTTCTTGGTATTTCCTTCGTTACATGGATCCTAAAAATGAGCAAGCTTTTGTTAGTAAAGAAAAAGCAGATTATTGGAAAAATGTAGATTTATACATTGGAGGTTCTGAACATGCTACAGGACATTTATTATACGCTCGTTTCTGGACAAAATTCTTGTACGATCAAGGGTTTATTTCATTTGATGAACCTTTCCAAAAAATGATCAATCAAGGGATGATTTTGGGAAGAAGTAGTTTTGTTTATAGAATAAACGACACAAATCAATTTGTTACGTGGACTAAGAAAAACGATTTTCAAACTACTGCTTTACACGTTGATATTTCAATAGTTGACAACGATAAATTAAATTTAGAAGCATTCAAAAAATCTAGAGCTGAATATAAAAATGCTGAATTTATTTTAGAGGAAGACGGAACTTACATTTGCGGTCACGAGGTAGAAAAAATGTCTAAATCTAAATTCAATGTTCAAACTCCGGATGAATTAGTTGAGAAATTTGGAGCAGATACGTTGAGAATGTATGAAATGTTTTTAGGTCCTTTAGAGCAATTCAAACCTTGGGATACAAAAGGTATCAACGGAGTACATAACTTCTTACGAAAATTATGTCGTTTGTTTGAAGGTGAATTGTCATCTGAAGCTCCGACTAAAGAATCTTTAAAAACACTTCACAAAACGATAAAGAAAATAGGAGATGATTTAGAACGTTTTTCTTTCAACACAGGAGTTTCGAATTTTATGATTTGTGTAAACGAGTTAACGGAACAAAAATGCAACAATAAATCGATCTTAAAAGAGTTGGTAATTATACTTTCTCCTTATGCTCCGCACATTGCAGAAGAGCTTTGGGAGAAATTAGGGAATGAAACAGGAACGATAAGTTATGCTAAATTTCCATCGTTTGACAAAAGCATATTAGTAGAAGCAAATTTTGAATATCCAGTATCTTTTAATGGAAAAATGAGATTTAAAGTCGATTTACCATTGAGTTTAACGCCACAAGAAGTGGAGAAAGAAGTGATGAGTAGAGCGGAAGCAGTGAAATATTTGGAAGGAAAAGATCCTAAAAAGGTGATTGTTGTTCCGGGTAGAATTGTGAATGTGGTTCTATAGATTCAAGACTAAAAGACTGATTATAATTTTAAGGTCAACCAATTTGGTTGACCTTTTTTGTTCGATTTTATTTCAAATTGACGGAATTAATGTTATTTCCGTCACTTAGTTGACGGAATTGATATAATTTCCGTCATTTGATTGAAGGAATTCATGTAATTTTTATTTGAAATTAAGCATTATTCGATGAGTTACATTTATTTAACAGTCTAAAAAAGGAAAAGCAAAAGAGCCATTCGCTTGGAAAAAAGGATATCCAGATTCAATTTTTGAAGTTATAGATAGAAGTAATTACCTTGATTTTATAATAGATGTAAAATAATTAAATTCACTATCTTTGCAAAAAAATTCAATACAATGGCTGATATACATACATACGATTTTGCAGGAAAAAGAGCGTTAATTCGCGTTGATTTCAATGTTCCTTTAGATAAAGAAACACTAGAAGTATCAGATGATACGAGAATTAGAGCTGCAGTTCCAACAATTCAACACATTTTAAATAATGGTGGAAGTGTTGTTTTAATGTCTCATTTAGGACGTCCGAAAGAAGGCTTCGAAGACAAATATTCTTTGAAACACATTGTTAAAAGAGTTTCTGAATTAGTTGGTCGTCCAGTTTCTTTTGCTGAAGATTGTATTGGAGATAAAGCTTTTGAAATGAGTTCAAATTTACCAGCTGGTGAAGTATTGTTATTAGAAAATTTACGTTTTTACAAACATGAAACAACTGGTACAGAAAGTTTTGCAGAACAATTAGCGAAACACGGGGATGTATATGTTAATGATGCATTTGGAACAGCGCACAGAGCGCACGCAAGTACAGCAATTATTGCTAAATTTTTCCCAAAAGATAAAATGTTTGGATTCTTATTAGAGGCTGAGATTATCAGTGTTGATAAGGTTTTAAATAGTACAGAAAAACCATTAACTGCAATTGTAGGTGGAGCAAAAGTATCTTCAAAAATTACAATCATCGAACGTTTATTAGATAAAGTAGACAATCTGATAGTAGGAGGCGGAATGGCATACACATTCGTAAAAGCAGTAGGAGGAAATGTAGGAAATTCATTAGTTGAAGACGATTATATTCCAATGGCTTTAGAGATTTTAGCAAAAGCGAAAGCAAAAGGAGTTAATTTATATATTCCAACTGATACAGTTATTGCGGATAAATTTGCGAATGATGCTAATATTCAAACAGTTAAAATAGATCAAATTCCTTCTGGTTGGATGGGATTAGACGTTGGTCCAGAAACATCAAAAGCATGTGCAGAAATAATCGAAAATTCTAAATTGATTTTATGGAATGGTCCGATGGGAGTATTTGAAATGGAAAACTTTCAACAAGGAACAAAAGACGTTGCTAATGCAATTGTAGCAGCAACTGAAAAAGGAGCTTTTTCACTAATCGGTGGAGGAGATTCAGTCGCAGCAATTAACTTGTTCAACTTAGCTAATAAAGTTAGTTATGTTTCAACTGGAGGAGGAGCGATGTTAGAATACTTAGAAGGAATTGAACTTCCAGGTATTAAAGCAATTAGAGAAGAAGCATTGGTTTAAACCAAATTATAAAAACAAAAAGGTCGACTAAATCAGTCGACCTTTTTTGTTTTTAAAGTTATTGTAGTAGTAGTGTAATAACTTTTTATGTAGTATTTTAAATTTCAATTTAAAATCAGGTTAAATCTTCCGTTCTGTAAATTTAATTACTTACTTAGAAATAGGACTGAGGAAATAAGAACCGTTAAACTCTTTATCAAAACTAGAAAATGAAACTGCCTCTCCAAGCAGCTACCTCAATACTATTTCAAAGTGAAACTAAGAAAGATTATAACCTGATTTTTCCTTATTTCTTCTTAAATATAGAAAGTCTATTTAATCCAATTGATTCAAATGAATATTGATTGTTTTTAAACTATCAAAATACTATTTTAAATGAAAATTGATTTTTTGATTGAGGATAAGCATAAGTTTAAGGGTGAGGAATTTTAATCTCAACCTAAACCTCAATTATAATAAATTCTCTAAAATTTTAAAGAAAATATCTCTTTTAGCAGGAGACAATGGAACTTCAGAATCATCTTTCATTACAACACATCCACCATTTCCTTTATCATATCTTGAAACATAGTCCAAGTTAATTAAATGGGATTGTTGAACTCTTAAAAAATTATGTCCTGATAATAGTGTTTCGTAGTCTTTCAGTGTTTTAGAAACTAAAATTTTCTTACCACTTGTTAAATAAAAAGAAGTGTAATTTCTATCTGCTTCACAACGTATAATATTGTCTAATTCAACGACATGGACACTCTCTTGTGTTTTTAAAACTAACCTTCTTTTTTGATTTGGTTGAATATTGAGTTGAAGCGCATCGAATTGACTCTCTTCTTTTTTGTGGCCAATTGATTCTATTGCTCTTTCAACAGCTGCTTTTAATTCATCAGCATCTACAGGTTTTAAAATATAATCTAAAGCACTAAATTTTATTGCTTTTATTGCAAACTCTTCATGAGCGGTAATAAATATAACGTCGAAAGATTTGTGAGGAATCGAACGGAGTAGATCAAATCCTGTACCGTCTGGCATTTGAATATCTAAAAATACGATATCTGGATTATGTTCTTCAATTGCTTTTAAACCTGTAGATACACTTTCACCAGCAGGTATGGCTATAATGTCTAATCCAAATGAATTGATCATTTTAGCGATCAGATCTCGAGTCCTATTTTCGTCGTCTATTACAAGAGCCTTTTTCATTTTTAATTCGATTTTTTTGTTTGAGCATCAATTTGATATGGTAACGAAATTAATACTTTTGTTCCGGTTTCCAAGTTTTTATCAAAATCTTCTATAATTAAATAACCTGAGGTTTTGTATTTTTTATTTAGATTATCAATTCGTTCTTTTGTGATATTCAAAGCCATACTTGTATGGTCTTGCCTTTTTTTATTTTTTTGAGCATTTTTTCTACCAATTCCATTGTCTTCAATTCGAATTTCAAGCATCTCCTCTATTTTAGAAAAAGTGATGTTAATTAAACCACCTTCTACTGTGTGTAATTGACCATGTTCAATTGCATTTTCTATAAATGGTTGCGTTATCATTGGAGGAATCATGGCATTTTCTAACATCATTTTATCTTCAATATGTATCGAATATTCAAATCTTTCCTCGAATCTTAATTTTTGAGTTTCTAGGTATTTTTGAAGAATTTCAACTTCGGTAGAAATAGGAATAAATTCTTTAGGAGAATTTTCTAATATCAATCGAATTAAGCGGGAAAAGTTAACTAAAAATTTAGAGGAGTTTTTTACATCATTATCATAAATATAACTTTGAATTACTGACATTGAATTAAAAATAAAATGAGGATTCATTTGAGTCCTTAAAAGTGTTTGAAGCATTTCAGCTTCTTTTTGTTGTTGTTTGATGGTTCGTTGATTTAATCGATAAAAACCAATTACAGCACCTAATAGTATTATGATTATGAAACCAATAATAATGTACGTTTTCTCGTTATTTTTTAATTCAGTATTTTCTAATTTTGTCGATGTCCAAGCTCTTTCTCGGTGCTGACGTTCAATCGAATCAGCTTGTAATTGAATTAATCTTTCTCGTTGTTCTGATCGATATAATTCACCTAATTCTGCAATTTTCGCGGATTCTTGAATCGATGAGTTACTATCTAAAAAGTTCAAATACAAATGCATGTATTTTAATGATTCTTTGATTTTTCCTATATCACTAAAGACATCTGCCATAATTCTATATGTATGAAAAATCTGATTCTTAGCACCAAATTGTTTACGAATTTCAATCGAACGATTTAAGTAATTTAAAGCAATTGAATATCTTTTTTGTTGCTGAAAAACCATACCAACATTATGATAAACACTTGCAATTTGTTCACGATTGTTAGTGGACTCATAATTCACAAGTGATTTATTGAAATTAAGAGCAGCTAATTCGTATTGATGTTCTTCTCGGTATATAACTCCTAAGTTGTTGTAGGCCTTTCCTAAACCATTGTGATCGTTTAATTTGGTAAGAATACTAATTGCCTTAATATTAAACTCAATGGCATTTACATACTCGGTTCTTTTTGCAAAGACGGTTCCAAGATTTGAATAACCAAGGGCAACTTGTCTATAATCTTTGATTTGTTTTGAGTAGTTTATAGATTGCTTAAAATATTTCTCTGCTTCAATATAATTTGAAATAAATAATTGAGCCTCACCAATTTCTCGGGTATACCTAGCCATACGTGGAAGGTCATTAATTCCAGAAACCAATTGTAAACTAAAGTAATTTTTCGCGACACTTAATTCAACTTGACCGAAATTTGCATAAATGTTTGATTGTGTATTAAAACTTTCGGCTAAAATGCTTTTGTTAGCAGAACGTCTAGCATATTTGATGGATTCATCAGTGAAATAGTAGGCAGAATCTTTGTTATTAGCAATTGTAGAATTATAAGCGAGAGAAGAATAACTTTCAGCTATTTTTTCATAATTCCGGGCTTTTATTGCTAATCGAAGTGAATACTTGAAATAATATTTTGCTTTTTTTAAATCAAGCGAATTATTATAATAATGCCCTAAATGATGATAAACGTAATATTGGTTTTCTTTTGATATTGATTTTTTTAAATACGGAAAAAAAGCGGTGACGGTTTTAAAATAATCATCGTTATTACCTTGTATTTCAGCGATTTGCGCAATGTATAGAAGTGCCTTAAATTGATAGGTATCGTTTAAGTTTTTACTTGTTTTTAAAATAACAGTTTTTAAAGAATCAGCTCTATAAATATCATGGCGTTTGTAATATTCTCCTAAAGCAATCATTCTCATAAATTGCTTAGAAGGATTTTTTTCAGTTCTTAAAAGTTGTTTAAGCTGTTTTTCATGATTTTTTTGAGAATAAGAAATCACTGAAAACAAAATTGTTATCAAACAAACGAAATATGTTTTCAATGATTGTTGCATTTTATTTGTATTCGGGGAAAAGTGCTAATAATCCTTCTTCAGATGCATCACAAACGCCTCTTTCTGTAATTATTTTTGTCACTAATCTAGCTGGAGTTACATCGAATCCATAATTGCTAGCGGGTGTTGTTTCAGGACAGATTAAGACGTTGCCAATTTTTCCTTGAGCATCTTTTCCTATCATATAGCGAACTTCGTCTTGGTTTCTTTCTTCAATTGGAATTTCTGTTAAACCATTATTAATTGACATATCCAATGTTGTAGAAGGTAACGCAACATAAAAAGGAATATTGTTGTCTTTTGCAGCCAATGCTTTTAAATAAGTCCCAATTTTGTTAGCAACATCTCCTTGACGGGTCGTTCTATCTGTTCCTACTATAACCATATCCACCATTCCATGTTGCATTAAATGTCCACCAGCATTGTCAACTATTAAAGTATGGGGAACATTATGTTTTGTTAACTCATAGCATGTTAAGTTTGAGCCTTGGTTTCTTGGTCTAGTTTCATCCACCCAAACATGGACTTTTATTCCTTTTTCAATTGCTTGATATATAGGTGAAGTGATTGTACCCCATTCTACACAACCTAACATTCCTGCATTACAGTGAGTTAAAATATTGACAATATCTCCTTTTTTTCGATTCGATATTTCTTCTATAATTGGTAATCCATGTACTCCAATTAAACGACAAGTTTCTACATCTTCTTCGACTATTGCAGCAGCTGCTTCCCAACTTGTTTTTAAGAAGTCACCTTCACATTCGTCTAATGCTTTTAACATTTTATCCAATGCCCAAAACAAATTCACGGCAGTAGGACGAGATGCTCTTAAATCAGAAAATGCTTGATCTAAAAATGTACCATCTAATTCATTTTCAATCATTTCACGAACAGCTAAATAAATACCATAAGCTGCAGTTGCACCAATTAGAGGCGCCCCCCTTACAGTCATTTCTTTTATTGCTAACTCAGCATCTTTGTAAGTTTGTAATTTTACAACAACAAATTCATGGGGTAATTTACGTTGGTCTATTACTTCAATAAATTTATCTTCTGTCGGCCAAATTGTTCGGAACTTTGTCATTGTTTAAGGATTTGAAAATTTAGTGTAAAAATACAGAAATAATTAATCCATTATTGAGTGTAAATGAAATCACCTAGAATTAGTATCTTTGCACTTTCAAAATAGAATATGTCTGATACACGTTACAATCTAAGAGGAGTTTCTGCCGGAAAGGAAGATGTCCACAATGCAATTAAAAATGTCGATAAGGGTTTATTCCCTCAAGCTTTTTGTAAAATTGTACCTGATACTTTGTCTGGAGATAAAGATTATTGTATTGTTATGCATGCAGATGGAGCAGGAACAAAATCTTCTTTAGCTTATATGTATTGGAAAAAAACAGGTGATATTTCTGTTTGGAAAGGCATTGCTCAAGATGCTTTAATAATGAATATTGATGATTTATTATGTGTTGGTGCAACAGATAATATTTTACTTTCTTCAACAATTGGAAGAAACAAAAATCTAGTTCCTGGAGAGGTTATTTCAGAAATTATAAATGGAACAGAATCATTATTAGAAGATTTAAGAACACAAGGAATTGGGATTTATTCTACAGGTGGTGAAACTGCTGATGTAGGTGATTTAGTTCGTACTATAATTGTTGATTCTACGGTTGTTTGTAGAATGAAACGTTCGGAAGTTATTTCAAATCATAATATTAAAGGTGGAAATGTAATTGTTGGTTTGGCTTCTTTTGGTCAAGCAACATATGAAACCGAATACAATGGTGGAATGGGAAGCAACGGTTTAACTTCTGCACGTCACGATGTATTTTCGAAAGAATTAGCGACTGATTTTCCAGAAAGTTTTGACGCTAGTGTACCAAGCGAATTAGTTTATTCAGGTTCAAAAAAATTAACTGATTCTGTTGAAAATTCTCCGATTAATGCAGGTAAATTGGTGCTTTCTCCAACAAGAACGTATGCTCCTGTAATCAAGCAAATTCTAGACAAACATAGAAAAGATATAGCTGGTATGGTTCATTGTAGTGGTGGAGCTCAAACGAAAGTGCTCCATTTTGTTGATAATGTACATATTATTAAAGATAATTTATTTTCAATTCCTCCTCTTTTTAAATTGATTCAAGAAGAATCTAAAACGGAATGGAAAGAAATGTACAAAGTATTTAATATGGGACATAGAATGGAGATTTATGTACCAGAAGAAATTGCTTCATCGATTATTGAAATTTCAAAATCATTCAATATTGATGCTAAAATCGTAGGTAGAGTAGAAAACCACGATGGAAAAAAATTAACGATTACTTCAGAATTCGGAGAATTCGTATATTAATCTTTAGACAAGAGATTCTTAGACATTAGATAATAGACTAATTAAAATATTAAAATAGATTCAAAGAAGTTGAGACAAGTTAAGTCTAATGTCTAACTTCTAAAAATCTAAAATCTAAAAAAATGGAAGATTTACTAAAAAAACTAGAAGCAATTAATTACCGATTTGTAGAAGTTGGAACATTGATTGTGGATCCTGATATTATCTCAGATATGGATCGCTATGTTAAACTGAGTAAAGAATACCGTGATTTAGAAGAAATTGTTTCTGCTTATAAGGAATATAAAAATATTTTCGACAATCTCAAAAGTTCAAGAGAAATGCTTGAAAAAGAGAAAGATCCTGAAATGCGTGACATGGCAAAGATGGAAATTGATGAGTTGGAACAAAAACGACCTATCGTAGAAGAAAATATTAAAATGTTATTGATTCCAAAAGATCCTGAAGACGATAAAAACGCCATCATGGAGTTACGTGCGGGTACTGGAGGTGACGAAGCGTGTATTTTTGTGGAAGATATTTTCAGAATGTATACCATGTTTTTCAAGGAAATGGGCTGGAAGTACGAAGTAATTAATTCTTCTGAAGGAACAACAAAAGGGTACAAAGAGATTTCAATGAACATTGAAGGGATGGGTTTATATGGAATGTTAAAATTTGAATCGGGTGTTCACCGTGTTCAACGTGTTCCTGAAACAGAATCTCAAGGCCGTGTTCATACTTCAGCGATTACGGTAGCTGTTTTACCAGAAGCAGAAGAAGTTGATTTTGAATTAAATATGGGTGATGTCCGAAGAGATACTTTCCGTGCATCAGGAGCTGGAGGTCAGCATATTAACAAAACTGAATCGGCAATTCGTTTAACACATATTCCAACAGGTTTAGTAGTTGAATGTCAAGATGGTCGTTCTCAACATAAAAATTTAGCGCAAGCAATTACCGTAATGCGTTCACGTCTTTATCAAAGAGAATTAGATCGAGTTCATGAAATAAGAGCGGCTCATCGTAAAACATTGGTTTCTACAGGAGATAGATCAGCAAAAATTAGAACGTATAACTATCCTCAAGGTCGAATTACAGACCATCGAATAGGTAAAACAATTTACAATCTTTCTTCATTTATGAATGGAGACATACAAGAAATGATCGATTCATTAAAAATGGCCGAAAACGCCGAAAAAATGAAAGGAGAGGAAGTGTAGCTTCCGAAGACTGAGGTTCCGTTTGGAAAACGGATAAAACCGAGGGAAGAAGTGTAGCTTCCGAAGACCAAACGTTAGTGCTGGCCCTCTATCTCTTAGTCAGTTAAGAAATGTTCGCATTATATTAATTTTAATCATTTTATTCTTTTTTTTCTTGCCCTTAATATTTTTTTTACTCATAAAACTTTGTCGTCAAGCGATTTTTTAAAATTTCAATAGCCAATAAAGTTACCTCATAGTATGATTTTATAGATTTTTCATGTTCTTTTTTTATATAAAATTCAAAGAATAAAAAATGACAAATTATATAAATAAAAAACACCCATAAACTGAAGCCTTTTAAACAGGTAATATAAGTAAAGAATGATATAAAAATTAAAAAAGTAAATACAAAGGCAAATTTAAGCGAGGAAATTATTCGCATAAAATAGAAAAATAATATACACTTAATTATCTCCGGCTTTTTTGCAGATTTAGTTTTTAAATCATCCAACATTTTTTCATCTTCAGCGTTAAATATTTCTCGTATCATAATGTAGTATTTTTATTAATTAAACAATTTGCACGAATAATTTCATTTTTCAAATGTTTTTCTAAAACCATTAATCACTTTAAGTTCAGTAACATTTGTTGAGTATTTGTTTGTAATTTTCATTTGATTTATTTTTTATTGTTTCAGCAAAGAAACACTCTTAATGAAGATAAGTCAAATATAGTGTGTCATTAGTGTGTCATTGTTTGATTTTTATGATTTATATTTGAAAATCAAACCAAACTAATTTTAGTAATACTACATCCATCTACTGATAATACTCTAGATATGATAAAATGCAAGATCAAATAAAAGTATACAAAAGCTTATCCAAAGCACTGGCGACACACTATTGTCGCTCTATTTTTGCGTTTGCAATTATTTCATTGTAGTTTTGAAATATGACAAAGAATAATGAAAGTTTTATTTACGCCATATGGTGTGAAAATGAGCAAAATATACAACTATTACAAACTGCTATTTCGAAAATAACTGACAATTGTTTGGTCTTGAAAAACATAAAATCGATTTTCAAAAAACCTAAAGTTGTTGTTTTTGTAGAGGAAGAACTCTTGCATGAATCATTTTTTGGAGATAATAAAAATATCTGTGAAAAGATTGAAGATTTGCAGTGGTTTGTTATTGTAATAGGACATAAGAAAAAATTAAACCCTTTCCCATATATGGCTAAAAGAATTGATAAACCATTAAAAAGTGTTTCGCAAATAGCGCCTGTTTTGGATAAAATTAGTGCTTCAGCCCAAAAGCCTAATTCAAGAAACAATGTTTTAGCTAAAAAAATGAACAGGTTATTTTATATCTATCATTGCCTGTACGAAAAAGAAAAAATTACTTACGAGGAAGTGAAAAATATCTCAAATATAAGCCAAAGGACATTCTTCAGAGATTTGGATACATTAAGAGAGGTGTTGGTGACACAAACCATTACTTATGATGAAAATGAAAAACATTACACCATAGATTATATTAAATAAAACGATGCAATTGATTAATCATATTGGTGAAAAATTTGAAATTCGTATACTAGGCAAACAAAAACTGTCTAATAATGAAACGGTTGAATGGTGGTACAAAAGCACTATCATAATTACAGAGGGAGGAAAAAAAAGAAAAACAAACCTTAGATTTTTAACGCGGGAAGATTTACATCTTTTAAGTTCTTGGCTGGAAAATCTCATGCAGTATAATTATGAAAAAACTGTATTTGAATTTGTTGATGCGCATGTATGGTTTCGTTTATGGAAAAAAGGTGATGAGCGTTTCTTGCGTTTTTTTATTCAGGGTGATAAGTACCGCAAATTTTATTGGGATTGGAGGTTGTCAAAAATTAACTTAAATTTATTTAAATCTTATATGGCTGCATTAATGACAATTTGATTAAATAAGATTTTGATTAAAAATTCAAAATAGGACTCTTGAAAAATTTATTCATTTTTTAATAAGTAATTGATTTTTATGTACTTTTTAAGCAAAGTAAATTGTGCGGTTATTAGGTCAAAAAGTTTTGAAGATTTGGGGAGAGTGGATTTGAAAAAATGTAGAATTAAAATAAAACTTGTAAAATGATAAATTTAAAAGCATACAGATTTAATAGCGAAGAACTTATAGCCATAAACCAATTAAAAGATCTTTTTGAAGGTAGTGGATATATTTTGGAACGTTTTCCTGAAGTTTATTATGATGATTATGAAACTTTGCCTTTTAAAATAAATCACGAAACCCAAGAAGAAGATACTCCTGACTATTTGGCTGTTTATTTCTATGATTATATTTCTGATAATTCTCAACGAACAATTGAAGGTAAAATTATATTATTCAAAGACAGAATTGAAGACTTCGCCTATAGAAAGGAAATTAGTGTTGACGATTTAAGGTACATTTTGTTAATGCATGAATTTGGGCATTGGCTTTGTCATTGGCCAATTTGTAATAATAATAATTGGAGTTTTGGTTTTGCTGTTAAAAATAAAAAAACCAAAGAATCACTTGCGCAATTGATTGCATATTGGATGGTTGATGGAAAAAAAAATAAAGAAGCAATTTTAAATGAATATTTAACCCCAAAAAATAAAACAAACCCTTACTATTTGTACAATAATTTAAAGGATAAATCAAAATCTGAAATGTTGCATAAAATAATTTCATTACGAGAAAACTATTTTTTAAGTGATGAAAGTATGTATCAGTTCCTGCTAGAAAAAGAAAAAAATACAATGTTTGAATTTTTAATTAGTTTCTTTTACAATGAAATTAAAATGTTTGATAAGAATACAAAATTGTTTAATGATTCTGATTTCCCAGCATCAACAAGAGACTATTCAGAAGAAATTTTTTTATTAGATAATGAAGTAAGTCCAATTACTTTTGATGATTTGTTCCTTCTTAAATTAGAAAGAACACTTAAATCAAAAGATGAAATTGGAAAATTTGATACTGGGACTGGATTATTAGAGCGTATCGAATATTTTTACGATATTAATGACGACTACTACCAGGAATTAGTGGATTTATTTAATAATTACAGAGGTTCAATCACTGGGAACAATTACTGACTTTAAACAAAAAAATAATAGCTATTACTTATTTTACCATTGATAAAAATCTTAGTTGCAATAATCGAGATCAATAAATTAAAAAACAAAAACCCCCTCGACTATTAATCGAGGGGGTTTTTGTTTATAGTATCTTTATAGACTATTTTCCTTTTCCTTCAGTAACTCTTAAACCGATATCTAATACTTCATCGATTTTAGAATCTGTAATCCCTTGTTCTAAGGTAAACGTATACTTCCCTTTTTTAGGCAATCTACGATTATTAAATTGTAATGGAAGTTCAACGATTGTACCTGTTTTAATTCCAGCCCAAGATCCATCTGGATTTGTTACTGCAATTTGAAAAGGTTCTCTTGCTTTTGTTCCATCTGGTGTTATTGTATTCATATAAATCCATAAATTACTGAATTTATAGTCAGTCGTTGTTCGAAGAGTAATCGCGAAGTTATATTCAATATTAATGTCCTTAATATCGATTGTGAAACTTGGCTTTACCCGTTGCGACCATTCATTGTTTTTAAATGAATACACTTTTTCGTAAAATGGTTGCTCAGAACAAGAATAAAGCACACCTATTAATAGACAATAAAAGAGATACTTACGCATTGTTTTCATTGTTAACAGGATTTATAGGTTTTGGTCTATTCTTATTATTCCTTCTTTTTTTATTGTTCGCTTTTGGCTTTATTGGTTCACCATTTTCCCCTAAAACAACAGGTTGTGCAGGTTTAGGCTCAGCCTGAACTTGTGTCTGATTTTGTTGTTGCACTTTATTAGGGTGAGGATTTGGCTTGTGAATCACTTTAGCAGGTTTTGATGGATCTACTTCCGCGTCAGTTGGTTTACTTTGACGAGGATTCGGTCTAAATTCACCTTTTGGACCATTATTTGGTTTTGGTTTGTTTTTTTTCTTTTTGAAAGAATTTTCAAAACGACTTAAACTATCTTGACCAACAACATTCGAATAATCAGGCTCTTTTACAACTACTGGAGCTGCATATTCTAATAATTCTTTTGGTTTTTTTCCAGCTATATTTAATTCAATAATTTCCTTTACTCTTTCAGGAGTTAAAGCAATTAATCCAGATGCACTATCCCCTTCATAGGCATACCACATTTGACGTTTAAACACATCGGTTTTGATATGGTAAGCGGATGCTTTATCTGTTTTTAGTCGAACTTCCGCTTTTGGAAATGATTTCATCGTATCGATGTACATATCCAATTCGTAATTTAAACAACATTTTAATTTACCACATTGTCCAGCTAATTTCTGAGGATTTAATGATAATTGTTGGTAACGAGCAGCTGATGTAGATACAGAGCGGAAATCAGTTAACCAAGTTGAGCAACATAATTCTCTTCCACATGAACCAATTCCACCTAAACGAGAAGCTTCTTGACGTGAACCAATTTGACGCATTTCAATACGCACTTTGAATTCTTCCGCCATGTTTTTTATTAACTGACGAAAATCAACTCTTCCTTCAGCAGTATAGTAAAAAGTAGCTTTGGTTAAATCTCCTTGATATTCAACATCCGAAATTTTCATTTCTAATGCTAATTCAATAGCCATCGTTCTAGAACGTTGCATTAAACCTGATTCCAAAGATCTAGCTTTAATCCATTTATCGATATCTTCTTGAGTAGCGATTCTGTGAATTTTTTTAGCTTCCAACGGTTTAAAGTTGGTTTCTTTTTTCTTAACTTGTATTCTGGCTAATTCTCCAACAATTGAAATAACTCCAATGTCATATCCTGAAGTTTCTTCAACTACTACAACATCTCCAACTTGTAGAGAAATTGATTTGCTGTTACGATAGAAATTCTTACGACTATTTTTAAATCTTACTTCAACTATATCATAGGGTGTTTGACTACTAGGTAAGGCCATATTTGCCAACCAATCATACACTTCCAATTTATTACATCCACCAGAACTACAGTTTCCATTATTTTGACAGCCACGAGGGGTTCCACCACCCGAGCTACAATTTGAACAACTCATAATTTTGAATATTTTAGTGTAAAAATACTTAAAAAGACTTAAGACAGCAAGACATTAGACATTAGACTTTGTGAATTTACTCACTTTTAAATTGATATGCTATTATGATTTGTATTTCCTCACCCTTAGTCCCCCTTCAAAAGGGGATAGAATAAAAATAAAAAAGGTGATACCTTTTCAGATATCACCTAGTATAAATTGTTTTGGTCTAATTAAAAATCAAACATTCAAAATTCAAAATCAATTTCTACCCTGAACACATTTCACAGTTTTCTGGATTTTCCAAAGAACAAGCGATTGCATTTTGAGCATCTAAATCTTCAGTTGTTGAATCATATACCATTGCTTTGTCTACAGTGAATTTAATTGCGTCTGTAGCGGCTTTCGTTCTTAGGTAGTACATTCCAGTTTTCAATCCTTTTTCCCATCCGTAGAAGTGCATTGAAGTTAATTTTCCAAAGTTTGCATTTTCCATGAAGATGTTCAACGATTGAGATTGGCAAATGTATGCACCTCTATCTGAAGCTAAATCAATGATTGATTTTTGTGAAATTTCCCAAGCAGTTTTGTATAAATCTTTCAAATTTTGAGGAATTTCAGAGATATTTTGAATAGAACCACTTGTTGACATAATTGTTTGACGCATTTCTTTTGTCCACAATCCTGCTTTCACTAAATCTTTTAATAAATGTTTGTTAACGATGATGAATTCACCTGAAAGTACACGTCTTGTATAAACGTTAGATGTGTATGGTTCAAAACATTCATTGTTTCCTAAAATTTGAGCAGTAGAAGCTGTTGGCATAGGAGCTAATAACAATGAGTTACGAACACCGTATTTTTTCACTTCTTCTTTTAATACATCCCATTCCCAACGTGGAGATGGAGTTACATTCCACATATCTGGTTGGAAAATTCCTTTCGATACTGGAGAACCTTCGTAAGATGCGTATGGTCCGTCAACTTTTGCTAAATCTTTAGAAGCAGTCATTGCTGCATAATAGATTGTTTCAAAAATCTCACTGTTTAATGTTCTTGCTTCTTGAGATTCAAACGGGAAACGCATCATAATGAATGCATCAGCCAATCCTTGAACACCTAATCCGATTGGACGGTGACGGATATTTGAATTTCTTGCTTCTACTACAGGGTAGTAGTTTTCATCAATAACTTTGTTTAAGTTAATTGCTGCTTGGTAAGAAACTTCGAATAATTTATCGTGATCAAATACTCCTTCATCTGTTACGAATTTTGGTAACGCAATAGATGCTAGATTACAAACTGCAATTTCGTCTGGAGAAGTGTACTCGATAATTTCTGTACACAAGTTAGAAGACTTAATAGTACCTAAATTTTGTTGGTTAGATTTAGCGTTCGCAGCATCTTTGTACAACATATATGGTGTACCAGTTTCGATTTGTGATTCTAAAATTTTGAACCATAAATCTTGCGCTTTGATTGTTTTTCTACCTTTTCCTTCAGTTTCGTATTTTGTATATAACTTCTCGAATTCAGCACTGTGTGTATCAGATAATCCTGGACATTCGTGAGGACACATTAATGTCCAATCTCCATTTTCTTTCACACGTTTCATGAATAAATCTGGAATCCATAAAGCGTAGAATAAATCTCTTGCACGCGCTTCTTCTTTTCCGTGGTTCTTTTTCAAGTCCAAGAAATCGAAAATATCTGAATGCCATGGCTCGATGTAAATAGCGAAAGATCCTTTTCTTTTACCTCCACCTTGGTCAACGTAACGAGCTGTGTCATTGAATACACGTAACATCGGCACGATACCATTTGACTCACCATTTGTTCCTTTGATGTATGAACCTTTTGCACGAATATCGTGAATTGATAAACCAATACCACCAGCAGATTGTGAAATTTCAGCACAGTTTTTCAACGTGTCATAAATTCCTGCGATGCTATCTTCTTTCATTGTTAACAAGAAACAAGATGACATTTGAGGTTTTGGAGTACCTGCATTGAACAAAGTTGGTGTAGCATGTGTAAACCATCCTTCAGACATCATGTTATACGTTTTGATAGCTGATTGAATATCACCTTTGTGAATTCCAACAGATACACGCATTAACATTTGTTGAGGACGCTCAACGATTTCACCGTTCAATTTCATTAAATACGAACGAGTCAATGTTTTGAAACCGAAGTAATCGTATTTGAAATCACGGTCATAGATAATACTTGAATCAAGAGCTTCTCTATTTTCCATAATTACATTGTACACATCTTCAGCTAATAAAGCTGCTTTCTCCCCAGTTTTAGGATCAATGTATGAATACAAATCTTCCATTACTTCAGAAAATGTCTTTTTCGTTTCTTTGTGTAAGTTAGATACTGCGATACGAGATGCTAACAAAGCATAATCTGGGTGATCAATTGTTTTTGCTGCTGAAACTTCAGCTGCTAAATCATCAAGGTCGGTAGTTGTAACCCCATCATAAATCCCTTCGATCACTTTCATTGCTACTGCTTCTGGAGACACCAATGGGTCTAAACCGTAACACATTTTAATAATTCGAGCAGTTATTTTGTCAAATTTTACAGGCTCTTTTCTACCGTCTCTTTTTACTACGTACATATGGCTGTTCGTTTTTAATTTAAAATATTAATATCTATATATTTAGAAGTCTTCGTCAGTTGTAAAACCGTGACTTTCTTTTCCATTTAAAACACCCGCTTTTTGGTATTCTCCAACTCTTTTCTCAAAGAAATTTGTTTTTCCTTGAATAGAGATCATATCCATAAAATCAAAAGGATTTGCTGTGTTGTACACTTTTTCATTCCCTAATTCTACTAATAATCTATCCGCAACAAATTCAATGTATTGCGCCATTAAATCACTATTCATACCAATTAAACGAACTGGTATTGCATCCGTTACAAATTCTTTTTCAATTGCAACTGCATCCATAATGATTTCTTTCACTTCTTCTTTCGAAAGTTTATTGTTCAAGTGATCATTGTATAATAAACAAGCGAAATCACAATGTAAACCTTCATCACGAGAAATTAATTCGTTCGAGAATGAAAGACCTGGCATAAGTCCTCTCTTTTTCAACCAAAATATAGCACAGAAAGATCCTGAAAAGAAAATACCTTCAACTGCTGCAAAAGCAACCAAGCGTTGTGCGAAAGTCCCTTTGTCAATCCATTTAAGTGCCCATTCCGCTTTTTTATTCACACAATCTAACGTGTCAATTGCATTGAATAAATGTGCTTTATCAGCTGTGTTCTGGATATATGTATCAATTAACAATGAATATGTCTCAGAGTGAACATTCTCCATTGCAACTTGAAAACCATAGAAAAATTTCGCTTCAGTGTATTGCACTTCAGATAAAAAATGCTCTGCTAAATTTTCATTCACAATTCCGTCCGAAGCAGCAAAAAATGCTAATACGTGCTTAATGAAAAAACGCTCATCTTCTGTTAATTTATTTTCCCAATCAATTAAGTCAGGAGATAAATCAATTTCTTCAGCAGTCCAAAAACTTGCTTCTGCTCTTTTGTAAAATGACCAGATGTCATCGTGTACAATTGGAAAGAGAACAAATCGACTATTATTTTTCTCTAAAATTGGTTCTGCGTACGTCATTTTTACTTTTTACTTTTATTCGATAAATATCCACAGTAAGTTTTGTG
Source organism: Chryseobacterium gleum (assembly GCA_945902775.1). Lineage (GTDB taxonomy): Bacteria > Bacteroidota > Bacteroidia > Flavobacteriales_D > Crocinitomicaceae > CAIUKX01. The sequence continues at coordinate 29,242 of CAMDMY010000025.1, forward strand.
AGAAACTTACAATCTTCTCTAAATTTTAAACAATTTGTGTGTCTTAAATGTTGGAATATGAAATAACTTTTTACTAATTTATTTCTCCAAATTTCAGACTACAAAAATCGTCATTTTTCTCTGTTGTTTCTAAGGAAAGAAATTCACAACTTCTAAACCTTATTAACATTTTCTATCTCAATCCCTTTATTTATAAACCGTTCTCTTCTTATTAACACCTTCATTAAAGATATTCACAGTTTATATTTGTTATTTTGTCGATAAATTTTTAAAACTCATCAATAGCCTGACAACAAAGAAGTTTGCAAATTTTATATAAATTTACTTAAGTTTTTTACCTTTGTCAAGTTAAAAAAAATGTTGTTTTTAACATAGAAATGTGTATAGATTCAACTAAGAAAATATAAACGAATAACCACGCGGAAATGACATCAATTTACCTTCAAAAAATTAAAAAAATTAAAAATGATTTAGTTCATCTTGTTTATCCTTCAATTTGCATGATTTGCGAAAATGAACTTCCATCTCACCAAAATTTTATTTGTTCGTTTTGCAAAACAGAATTTCAGTTTACTTACTTTGAACGATTTTCTGAACCAACACCTTTGGATCAATTATTTTGGGGAAGGGTGAAAGTCGAAAGCACCTATTCTTATTTGTATTTTGAAAAAGGAAAAAGTGCGCAACCTGTTCTTCATGCTTTAAAATACAAGGATAAACCTGAAGTTGGTGTTGAAATGGGTAAAATTATAGGTGAGAATGTGAAAAATATTGCCTCTTTTCAATCGATTGATGCTTTAGTTCCTGTTCCGATACATCCTAAAAAGGAATTTATTAGAGGATACAATCAAAGTGAGAAGTTAGCAGATGGAATTTCAGAAGTGTTAAAGGTACCTGTTGTTGTTGATTTTTTAGAACGAACGAAATTTTCTGAAAGTCAAACGAAAAAGAATCGTTTTTTGAGATGGGACAATGTGGAGAATAATTTTAAGTCAAAAAATAGGTCACACTATAAACACATAGCGATAGTTGATGATGTGATTACAACGGGTGCAACATTAGAGGTCATAATTCGAACGATTCAGGAAAATAATCCCGAAATTCGCATCAGTGTTATCAGTTTAGCACTTACAAAATAATGGAAAATAAAAAGTACTTAATTGTAGGAGCAGGTTTATCAGGAATTTGCATGTCGTTTCACCTTATCAAGAACGGTCATTCGGTTACGCTTCTTGATAGTGGCGAAAATTACAGTACTGCTGTGGCTGCTGGTCAAATTAATCCATTGGTTTTTAGACGAATGACAAAATCCTGGCGAGTGGATGAATACCTTCCATACGCTGAGAAATTTTATACGGATTTAGGAATCGATACAGGATTACCTATTTATTTTCCTATTCAAATTCGACGAATGTTTTCTTCTGCTCACGAAAAAGTGATGTGGGAAGAGAAACAAAATAGAGATGGATTTTCACATTATTTAGAAACAATAACGGAAGAAGATGATGCATACGATTTGGCTCAAAATGATTTTGGTTCAGGAAGAATTAAACAATCTTCGTATGTTAATGCAGCGAATTTTTTAACTGGTGGAAAAAATTGGATCAAAGAAAATGGTGAATTGATTTCAGAAAAATTAGTTTATACGGATATTGACGCAACTGAGTCTACTTATAAAGGAAGAAAATTTGATTTCATCCTTTTTTGTGAGGGTTCAAATAATTCGGATAATCCTTGGTTCAATAAATTTATAGTTGAACATACGAAAGGGGAGGTGCTGACGTTAAAATCAACAGAAATAGCTGAACACGAAGCTTTGAATCGTAAATGTTTTTTACTTCCAGTTGGAGATCAGATGTTTAGATTGGGAGCTACGTATGTATGGAATACTCCAGAACGCTCATTAACTGAAGAAGCGAAAGCTGATTTACTGGAAAAGGTGAAATTATTAACGAGCAAGCCGTTTGAAGTAATTGACCATCAAGTTGGTATCCGTCCGACTACTCCTGATCGTCGACCAATTATCGGGAAACATCCTGAATTTCAAAACTTGCTGATATTTAACGGGTTAGGAACGAAGGGTTATTTAATGGCTCCTCTTTTAGCAAAAGAATTTGCTGATTTTTTAGATGGCAAAGGAGAGTTAGATAAAGAGGTGCTTATTGAGCGATTAGTTAAAAAGATGGAGGCTTGAGAATAAAGTTTTATTTCTTCAAATGTAAAATCTGATACAAAGAAGAAATTAAAACAATTGAAATAACAATAATTACTTCTGGGATTTTTATAAAATGAACCAATCCAAAAGTTAAGGCAGTAAATGCAACGAGTATTAGCATTGCTTTTAAATGTGGTTGCCAAAGTTGTGAATTATTCATTCTGGTAAAAACGGTTGGAGCTAAAAATTCCATTTTGAATTGGGTGTATCCCATAAAAATAATCAGTGGAACAAAAATATACCCTTGTTCAATTCCCATTTCTTTGTACGACCAAAATCGAATGATTTCATTTTTAGCATTGAATTGATCCTGAATGAAAGGCATTGAAATCTGAATTAAAAAAATACTGAATATCAATAATATAAGGCTAATTATACCCCATTTCATCCAAACCTTTTTTTCATTTTGAACGGTTGGACTTTCAGTTTCTATCTGATGTTCTACGATTTTCTTTGCCTTTAAGTGAAGAAGGACTTCCTTTGTGAACATATCAATAAAGTAGAATAGAAGAATAAAGTACAAATTCCAATCCCAAAAGAAAAACCCTAACAGCGGAATAATTCCATCTCCTAAAACTTGAATATACTTTGGGTGAATGCGCATCTTAATTGTACTTCTCGATTAATTCTCTTGAAAGTTTGAAATTTGGATTAAAACTTAATGCTTTTCTAAAAGACAACATTGCATTCGGTTTATCTCCTAGATCTAAATAACAAATCCCTAAATTATGCCACGCTTCAACATATTCTGGTGTTGTTTGGATACAACTATTATAGAAATACATCGCACTGTCTAGGTCGCGTTTATTTTCTAACCATTGTTTGATATATCCTTGTTGAAATAATGCTTCAGAATAAGTTGTATCTAATTCAATCATTCTTCTGTAAATACTTTTTGCTTTTTCAATTTTATTAAATTCTTGATTTGCATAGGCTAAAGAGTACAATACATCTGTATTTGTAGGTTTTATTTTTGCTGCAGTTGTATAATATTCGATACAGATTGGATCTTTTTCTGCTTGGTAGATTGAACCTAACATCAAATAGGCTTCAAAAAATTTCGGATCTTGTTGAACGGCAGTCTCATAGGATGATTTCGCCAAATCCACTTTATTTAAGTGTAAATAATTTGTACCTTTTAATACGTAAGCATCTCTGTAACGAGGATTAATTCTCAAAGCAACATTGATATACTGAAATGATTTGTCAAAATCTTGTTGTTGACTGTAAGTTGTAGCCAAACTAATCAAAGCTTTTAAATTTTTCGGATCTTTTTTGATAATTAATTTGAAATGTCTCTGCGCTAACATAACATCAGCAATACTTCTATTCGGGCGGTTATTTAAAACATCGGCATATAAAAGTCGAACTTGTAAATTATTACTATCTAAACGAAACGCTTTTGCACCATCAGCAAATGCTTTATCATATTGATATTCTTTTAATAATTTTTCGCCTCTTTTTACTAATAAAGGAATACTATCCGGGTATTTCATTAGTAAACTGTCTAAATCTTTCGGTGATGTTTTGGTCGATTTTGAATCGCTGCAGCTTAAAAAGAAAAGAATAGGAAGTAATAAAAAGAAGTATTTCATTTTTTAGTAATTTTTGAATTGACAAAGTTAGCCGATTTTTACAAGTTTCAATCGCTCTTTACTAATTGAATACTACCTTTTATTTTAAAATGAGTTTATTTTCTATTAAATATCATATTTATATCCATAAAAAAGGAATAAATTTGTAGTACTATTTTACAATTAAGCAGTATGAGCAAGTACATTAAAATTTTCGCTTTATTATTCGTGACATTTTTTGCTTTTGATATTTTTAGTCAAGGTTGTTCGCAATGTAAAATGTTGTCAGAACAAGCATCGGAATTAGATGAAGCTTCTTTCGGAACAAATATCAATTTTGGAATTATGTATTTGATGTTGATTCCTTATATTTTATTGATGATTCTTTTTAGAAAACGATTGAAAGGGTTGTTTTTAAATCTTACTAAGAATATTAATAAGTAAGGTTTTGTGGATCAAGTCATATTGTTGTGGGGAGCAAAAAAATTTCTACATCGATTAACAGCTATAATTTAAACTTGTCAATCATAATAAGGTTATTATTCTCTTACTTTTTCTTGATAAAAAGTAAGCAAAAATCAAGACCATTTTAAGGTAGTTTTTACTTCGCTCCTCTACGTAAAACCGCAGGTAAATACTCTTCTACATGCTCATTTTCGCTGAAAAAGCGAAACGCAATTGCGAAGAAATTTACAGCTACTACTATAAAATAATCAATTAGAACATCCTTGAAATAATTTAATATTTCATTTCCAAAATTTAGTATTCCACTATTTTCCTACAAGTTTTAGTCTTAATCCGGTTTTGTTTAACCACAGAGGGTTACAGAGTATTTGCATAGAGTTTCACGAAGTTTTCTTATTCAAACTCTGAGATACACTGTGAGAACTCATTTTAAACTCAGTGGTAAAAAAAAGCTAGAATAAAAAGTCATTATAAGGATATCGAATTTTGAATATTCGTTTGACTTCTTCGTAAATTACTTGTTTTAATTCGTCTACATTTTCTTTTTCTTGTGCTGAGATAAAAACACAAAGCGTTCCGTTTAATTTAGACATCCACGTTTTTTTCAATTCTTCCAATGAATAATTTTCTTTTAACATGGGTGATGGGTCATCCTCGTCTTTTTGAACGTATTTGTAGGCATCAATTTTATTGAATACTAGAATAACTGGCTTTTCTGTTTTATCGATTTCTGCAAGTGTCTCATTTACAACGATATATTGATCTTCGAAGTTGGCATGCGAAATATCTAAAATATGAATTAACAAATCAGCTTCTCTTACTTCATCTAACGTAGATTTGAATGATTCTACTAGTTGATGTGGTAATTTACGAATGAATCCTACTGTATCTGTTAATAAAAAAGGCAAATTATCGATAACAACTTTTCTAACGGTTGTATCTAGCGTAGCGAATAATTTATTTTCAGCAAATACTTCCGATTTACTCAATAAGTTCATCATTGTGCTTTTTCCAACGTTGGTATATCCAACTAAAGCAACTCTAACTAATTGACCTCTATTGCTTCTTTGAACTGTAGTTTGTTTGTCAATGTCTTTTAGTTTTTCCTTTAAAAGAGCAATTTTTGTATTGATAATACGTCTATCCGTTTCAATTTGAGTTTCTCCCGGTCCACGCATTCCAATCCCCCCTTTTTGACGTTCAAGGTGCGTCCATAAACGCGTTAAACGAGGAAGTGAGTATTGTAATTGAGCTAATTCTACTTGTGTTTTAGCACTTGAAGTCCTAGCTCTACTTGCGAAAATGTCTAAAATTAGATTGTTTCTATCAAGTACTTTTATTTGTAAAATCGTTTCGATATTTCTCAATTGAGAAGGAGAAAGTTCATCGTCAAAAATGGCTAAATCGATTTCATTTTCAACAACATACTGGCGAATTTCTTCAATCTTTCCTGTACCTACAAACGTTTTAGGATTTTCAATTGTCACTTTTTGTAAAAATACTTTATCTGTAATCGCTCCTGCTGTTTCAGCTAAAAAACGAAGTTCATCGATGTATTCTAACGCCAATTCTTCCGTTAATTTTTGAGTGATAATACCTACTAAAATGCATTTTTCCTCAACGGCATCAACGAGTATGTGACTTGTTGTAGTTTCCATTATTTTCTGAGTGATTTAACAATCGGCACGAGTGCATCTAATTGTTCTTTTGTAAAGGAATCACCAAATGCTGGCATCCCATTTTTACCGTTGTAAATTATTGAAGTAATTTCAGCATCTGTCAGTTTACTAATAGACAAATCTTTCGCACCTGAAGCACCTAATTTTCCATCATCACCATGACAAGAAGCGCATCTCATTGTAAATAAAGAGGTTGCATCTGCTTTGGTAAACGGTTTTTCTTCGGTAGTTTCTTCTACTTCTTTTGTTTTTGGTCCACAAGAAACAAGTAAAAATAGTCCCAAAAAAATAGATAGTCTTAAAACCATTGTCCTCCTAATGCAGCTCTAAAAGGCCACGGAATAGCCGCTAAAATAAGGATAAGCGCGATAGTATACCACACAACAATTTTTTGATGTTTTACGATTGGAGCATCTGCTTTTTCTGCTTTTTTTCTACCAATTGTTACCAAGACGGTCGCAATTACCATCATTAACCAATGCTCTAATCCAAAGAAACGAAGTCCTCCAGGTTTTTCTGTCATCCATCCTTCATGATAGTTTATTTTCCCTGAAACAAATGATAATAACGTTCCAATTAGTAATTGAGTATGCAATAAAATCATTGCAAACAGATTAATCATTTTATCTTTTTTCAAGTATTCACCTGAGCTTTTTCCTTTTACAGCGTTGAAAATTGCTGTTACTAATAATATAAGTGCTACCCATCTTAATCCTGAGTGAGCGTGTTGTAAAAGTTCCTTGTACATAAATTTATTTTTTAACAAAAATAACCAAAAGACTGATTGATTTGAGAGAAAAAGTGATTTTTATTCAGATGAGTTATATGTTATAAAATCGTAATGGTCTTTTGCTTTTGAATTGGCAATATTTCAAAACATAGAGTTAAGGCCTGTGAAAACCGATAGGTGATTTCTTTAAAGTCTGGTAAGGGTTATATAATTTCACCCTATTCAGGGCTTTTATGTATAGGTTAGGATGATTCGATGGGCTTCACCCATCGTTGTTAGATATATCCCTTTCAGGGATTTTAGATGAATAAGTTATATTGTTGTGGGGAGTAAAATATTTCTACATCGATTAACCTTCACCCATCGTTGGTAGATGTATCCCCTTCAGGGATTTTAGATGATTAAGTTATATTTATGTGGGGAGCAAAATATTTCTACATCGATTAACCTTCACCCATCGTTGCTAGATGTATCCCCTTAAGGGATTTTACATTAATTTTTATTGACATTTAAATCAGCCATTTTTTAATATTCCTTTACTTCCGATTTTATTTACCTATGTATTATCAAACATTTAATTGCTTTTCGTTAATTTCACATTCTTATCAAGGATTCAAGTAAACATATGAACTATATATTTCTTCTTTTATTAGTAATAACTACGACTGTTTTTAGTCAGGAATTAGCTCCTCAAAATGGAGTAAAAACTTCTACTGCTGGTTATTATTTACTTCAAAATGCAACAATTATTGTTTCTCCAACTAAAACAATCAAAAAGGGAGAGATTTTAATTAAAAACAATGAAATAATCGAAGTTGGGACTTCCGTTAAAGCGCCAAACGAAGCTGTAATTATTGATTATAGCGGTAAAACAATACTTCCCTCATTTAT
>CAMDMY010000026.1 GCA_945902775.1 Chryseobacterium gleum
TTGTCGGATTTGTCGGATTTGTCGGATTTGTCGGATTTGTCGGATTTTATAATCAACATAGGATAGGAATTTAATTCCTATCCTATGTTGATTATAAAATCCAATTATTTTCAAAAAAAACCACAATAAACATTAATAAAACCAAAACATTTATTAAATTCAATAGAAAAATTATAAATAAATCAATTTAAAATGCCACAATCATTTAATAAAATATGGATACATTCCGTATGGTCGACCAAAAACAGAAAGCATTTAATTCATTCAAAATATGAACAAATTATATTTGATTATATGACAAGTAAATTCATTGAGTTAGGTTGTCCGGTAAGAATCATAAATGGAATGGGTGATCATGTACATTGTTTGTTTTTATTAAATCCGAAACGGTCCATGGCCGACATTATCAAAAATGTAAAAGGAAGCACTTCTCATTTCATCAATCACTTTATAAAACCTGAAGAAAAATTTGAATGGCAACACGGCTACGGCTCATTTTCAATTAGTGAATCAGAACTTGAAAGAACATTCTTGTACATTAAAAATCAAAAGATTAAACACCTAAAACAAGAATACTTTCAAGCAATTCACGAAACAAATTCAAAAATTTAATCTGTTTAACTAAAAAATAAAAACTTTAAACAAAAAATGATTTTGATAATCAAAAGGAGTTTCGTAATTTTGCTTTATACAAATTAAAAGATATTATGAACACAATTGAAAAATTAGGATACAAAGTAAAAGATATTAGCTTATCTGAGTGGGGAAGAAAAGAAATTATGTTAGCTGAGGCTGAAATGCCAGGTTTAATGTCATTACGTGAAGAATTCGCTGCTACTCAACCATTAAAAGGTGCTCGTATCGCAGGATGTTTACATATGACAATTCAAACTGCTGTTTTAATTGAAACATTAACTGCTTTAGGTGCTGAAGTTTCTTGGTCTTCTTGTAATATTTTCTCTACACAAGATCAAGCTGCTGCTGCAATAGCTGCAACCGGAGTTCCTGTTTTTGCTTGGAAAGGAATGAACGAAGAAGAATTTGATTGGTGTATTGACCAAACAGTATTTGCTTTTGAAGGTGGAAAACCATTGAATATGATCTTAGATGATGGTGGAGATTTAACAAATTTAGTATTTGATAAATACCCTGAATTAACTGCTGGAATCAAAGGTTTATCTGAAGAGACTACAACTGGAGTTCACAGATTACATGAAAGAGTTAAAAATGGAACATTAGTAATGCCTGCAATCAATGTTAATGATTCAGTTACTAAATCTAAATTTGATAATAAATACGGATGTAAAGAATCTTTAGTTGATTCTATCCGTCGTGCTACTGACGTTATGATGGCTGGTAAAGTTGCTGTTGTTTGTGGTTACGGAGATGTTGGTAAAGGTTCTGCTGCTTCTTTAAAAGGTGCTGGTGCTAGAGTTATCGTTACTGAAATCGATCCTATTTGTGCTTTACAAGCTGCAATGGACGGATTTGAAGTTAAAAAATTAGATACTGTTGTTGGTTTAGGTGATATCATTGTTACTACTACAGGAAACAAAGACATCATCGTTGGACGTCATTTCGAAAACATGAAAGACAAAGCGATCGTTTGTAATATCGGTCACTTCGATAACGAAATTGATATGGCTTGGTTAAACGGAAACTATGGTAATACTAAAAACACAGTTAAACCACAAGTGGACATCTACACTATCAATGGAAAAGATGTAATCATTTTAGCTGAAGGTCGTTTAGTAAATTTAGGTTGTGCAACTGGTCACCCATCATTTGTAATGTCAAATTCATTCACAAACCAAACTTTGGCTCAAATTGAATTATGGACAAACAGTGCTAACTACAAAAATGAAGTTTACGTTTTACCTAAACATTTAGATGAAAAAGTAGCTCGTTTACATTTAGCTAAAATTGGAGTTGAATTAGATGTTTTATCAAAAGAACAAGCTGATTACATCGGTGTTGCAGTTGAAGGTCCATTCAAATCTAACGAGTACCGTTATTAATAAATTACAGATTTTCAAATTACAAATTGCAAATTCTGAAAATCTAAAATAAATTAGTTAAGGCTGTATCAAAATTTGATACAGCCTTATTTATTGAATGTAAATTGGTCTTTGAGTGAAGCGATCTAACGTCTTAAAGTCTAATGTCTAATGTCTAAAAAACTATTTATTCACTCGCTTTAACCCTACTCTTTTTCTTGGAGCATCCACTTCAATAACTTGCACTTCAACATGTTCGTGTAAAGAAATAAATTGAGACGGATCAGAAACATATCCATCCGACAAGTTTGATTTATGAATTAATCCGTTTTCTTTGATTCCGATATTTACAAACGCTCCAAAAGCAGTTACATTCGTAACAATCCCAGTTAATATCATTCCTGTTTGTAAATCTTCAATCGATTTAATGCGGTGATCAAACTCTACTACTTTTGCTTTTTTTCGTGGGTCTCTTCCTGGTTTTTTAAGCTCCTTTATTATATCTTCAAACGTAAAACCGTCAACATCTGGGAAATCTGCTTTATTCAGCTCTTTTACAACCTCCTCATTTCCAATTAATTCTGAAACTTTTAATTTTAACTGTTTCGCCATTTCCTCTACAGTCTTATAATTTTCTGGATGAATAGCTGAATTATCTAATGGATTTACAGCATCTCTTACTCTTAAAAATCCTGCAGCTTGTTCATAGGCTTTATCTCCTAATCTTTTTACTTTTTTGAGCTCATCTCTCGATTTAATTCCGCCATTTTCGCTTCGATAAGTTACAATATTTTCCGCTAATGAAAGTCCTAATCCAGAAACATAACTCAACAAATAAGGAGAAGCTGTATTCAAATCAACTCCAACATTATTAACACAAGAAATAACCACATCGTCTAATGCATTTTTCAATAATGTTTGATTTACCTCGTGTTGATATTGTCCAACACCAACCGATTTGGGGTCAATTTTAACCAATTCAGCTAAAGGATCCATCAATCTGCGACCAATTGATACTGAACCTCTTACAGTTACATCGAAATTAGGAAATTCTTTTCTCGCAATTGAACTTGCTGAATAAATTGAAGCTCCATCTTCATTTACAACATACACTTCTAAATCTCTGTCAAAATGTACTTTTTTAATCAATGCTTCTGTTTCTCTGCCGGCCGTTCCATCTCCTATCGCAATGGCATCAATTTTATACGCTTGAACTAATTGAAACAATTTAGACATTGCTTTTTCTGTTTCTTTTTGAGGAGCGTGAGGATAAATATTTACATTGGTTAAAAGTTCCCCTGATTCATCCAAACAAACGACTTTACATCCTGATTTAAATCCTGGGTCAATAGCTAAAATACGCTTAGCGCCCAATGGTGGAGCCAATAATAATTGACGTAAATTCGTTGAGAATATTTTTATTGATTCTTTATCCGCTTTATCTTTTGCTTCATTAATTATTTCATTTTCCAAAGAAGGACAGATTAAACGCGTATACGATTCTTTACAAGCTTCTGCTACAATTTCAGCACATCCATCATTTCCTTTTACAAAAAAGCGCTCTAAACTTTCAATTGCTTCTTCTTTAGTTGGTTGGACTTTTAATGATAAAATCCCTTCTCTTTCAGCTCTAAATAAAGCTAAAAAACGATGTGATGCAGTTTTGTGAAGTGGTTCTGAAAAATCAAAATAATCTCTATATTTTTCTCCTTCCTCAGATTTACCTTTCATCACTTTAGTTGTAAGGATTGATTTTCTCTGATACAATGTTCTAATTCTCCCCCTTGCAACAGTATTTTCATTCATCCATTCTGCGATAATATCTTTTGCTCCCGCTATCGCCATTTGTTCATCTTCTACTTCGCCTTTCACAAATTTATCTGCCATAGCAATTGGATCGCCTCCTCTTTGTGACATTATCATTTTCGCTAAAGGTTCTAATCCTAATTTTTTGGCTTTGTCTCCTTTCGTTTGACGTTTCTGTTTATAAGGTAAATATAAATCTTCAAGAATAGTTGAATCAAAACAATTCTCAATTTTCTCTTTCAGTTCCGAAGTTAATTTTCCTTGCTCATCTATTGACGAAAGTATTGTTTTTTGACGTGAACAAATCTCTTCAAACTTTTTGGATAAATCTCTTATCTCTGCAACCTGAAGTTCGTCTAATCCTCCTGTCTTTTCTTTTCTATAACGCGAAATAAAAGGAATAGTAGAACCATCTGAAAGTAATTCTAATGTATTTTTAATAGATTTTTCAGAAATAGTAGTCAGTGAAAGAATGAACGAAATCAATGTCATATTTTTTTATTTAGAACAGTAAATTTAAAGAATAATTTATTGTTAAAATACGAATTAAAATAGATTTGTTAAATAAAGATATTTGTTAATGATAGGTAACTAATATCTAATAATTTATCCTAAATTTGTTATAAATTCTTTCTATTAAATCTAAATTGACACTATATTAAATTAGTCAAAAATTTATTAAATGATTCGAAATATAATTTTCATACTTGCTACTTTACTTTTTTCTGCCTATGGTAACTGCCAAGGTCCAACTGCACAATTTTCAGCTACCCCATTAACAATTTGCGTTGGGGAAAATGTAACTTTTACCAGTACATCAACTGCAGGCACTTCACCAATTAATAATTGGTCTTGGGATTTTGGCGATGGATCCCCATTTGGAATAAATACTATTTCTTCTCACACATATTCGCAACCTGGAGTTTACACTGTAATTTTAGTAGTAACAGATCAAAATCAAGTTGCTGACCCAGAGGTTAAACTTGACTATATTACTGTAATTGAAAATCCAACTGCCGACTTTACTATAAATGCAAATAGTTGTTTATTACCCGTAGTTGCAACTTTCAATAATCAATCTTCATCTGGATCAAATTATACATATGCTTGGGATTTTGGAAATACTCAAACCTCAACATTTCAATCTCCTAATCCTGCTACATATCCAAATGCAGGAAATTATACTGTTTCTTTAACTGTTACAAATACAACAAACAACTGTAAAGCGACAGTCACTCAAACGATTAATACTTCCAATTTTCAGGCTGATTTTATAACTTCTGACTCCATTTGTGTTGGCACGAACTTGAATATAACTGACAAAACAACTTTAGGTGTAAATGAATGGAGTTGGAATAGTGGAAATGGATCGAGTTCTACGACCCAAAACCCGTCATTTTTATACTCTATTCCAGGAACTTATACGTTAAGTTTAACTGCGAAAAATACTGTTAGTGGATGTTCTTCGATAAAAACAAAACAATTTGTAGTTGTTCCAAAACCTACACCATCATTTACTGTTACTCCTAATAGTGGCTGTATTCCTCTAATCGTTTCTTTTTCAAACACTTCTGCAATTGGATCTAATTTTGTTTGGAATTTTGGAGACGGAAGTCTAAATTTTTCAGGAAACACACCTCCTAACCATACCTATACTACAAATGGATCATTTAATATAAGCCTTACATCGACTGGAGTTTTAGGATGCTTAGGAACTACAACAATAGTCAACGCTGTTCAAACAACTCCTACAATAGCGGATTTTGAAGCATCTTTAACTGAAGGTTGCTCTCCATTAACCGTTCAATTCAACGACTTATCTTCCCCTTCAAACCCGACATCAGACCCTATTACATCTTGGCTTTGGACATTTGGAGATGGTACAACATCAACTTTACAAACGCCGCCTTCAAAAATTTACACTACAGGAGTTTATTCAATTTCACTTACAGTTACTACTCAAAAAGGTTGTACAGACTCTGAAACTAAAACGAATTATATTCAAGTTGGAGATATTACATCTGTCGATTTCACCAATACGCCTAAAATTCAATGCGCAAAATCTTCTGTAAATTTCACAAATCAATCCGTTATTACCGCGCCAAACAATCCAGGAGAAGTTACGTATGATTGGGATTTTGGGGATGGTGGTCCACATTTAACACAGAAAGACCCAACTTATTCATTTCCAATTGATACCGGATATTTTAATGTAACACTTACTGTGAAATTTAGAGGATGTAGTAAATTCAAAACGATTGATAGTGCTGTGTTTATTAAATCACCCATCTCCGTTTTTAGTCCAGCTCAATCTGTTTATTGCAATCCTGCTTCCTTTCCTGTCAATGTTATAGTAACTGATATTTCGAAAATTGGAAGAAAAGGCGATGACATAAAAATGATATGGAAATGGGGAGATCCATTAAATTCTACTACAACATTAGCTTCTAATTCTTATGATTACTCATCCTATTCTGGTAATAGTAGTTTTAATTATTCAAAGTATGGAAGCTACACAATTTGGCAGGTAATTCATAATTATACAACAGGTTGCAAAGACAGTACAAGTAATACTATTTCAATATCTAAAGTAGATGCCGCTTTTTCTATTTCGAATGATTCTATTTGTAAAAATGATATTGTTATCTTGACCGGAAATTCTACAACACCTTCTCCAGGATCAATTGTAAAATATAGCTATTCAATGGGAGACCCCATCAATGGAACAACTATAGGAAATGGAATACCTACTGCACAATATCAATATACCTCTTCAGGAAATTATACCATTACATTAACAGCCACTGATTCATATGGTTGCTCCAACACTGCGACATTGCCTATAAAATCATTAGCACTCCCTTTAGCACAAATTAGTTTTCCCTCTAATGTTTGTGGACCTGCTCTTGTAACTTTCACAAACACTTCTACTAAAGTTGGAAATGGTTACCCTAATTTAATTCAATTTGATTGGACTATGCCTAGAGGATCTGGTCAACAAATAACAAATAATATTAATACAACAACTCAATTTAATTTTTCATCGGCTGGAAATTTTCATGATTCCATATCGTTAGTAGTTACTGATGGTTTCGGTTGTATTTCACTACCTTTCAAAACATACATTAACATGTCACTACCTAGTCCAGCGTTTACGATTCAAAATATTGTTTGCAATGGAATTCCAGTAACTGCATCAAATACAACGATAGGAAATAACACATACAAATGGTATGTAGATTATCAAAACAATTTATCACCTATCTATACAACTATTCAAAATGCTAATTTTAGTTTCAATGAATCCTCAAACACATTAAATAACAATAAAATTCATACTATTAAACTAGTTGTAACTGACCAAAATGGATGTAAAGACAGTATTAATAATTCTATAACTGTATCAGTTCCAAAAGCTGATTTTGACTACCTTTTTACAGGAGCTAACATGAGCAGTTTAAATACAGCAACTTGTCCTCCCGTTTTTGCTAATTTAACAAATCTATCTTCTGCTTTTAATACAACTTTTAATTCCAATTGGATTTTTGGTGATGGAAAAACATCTAATTTAAAATCCCCTTTTAACACCTATGTATTCGCAAAAACGTATACAGCATCTCTAAAAATAACAGATCAATTTGGATGTGTTGATGATACAACATTAATTGATTATCTATCTATTGGCGGTCCAAGTGTTGACGTAGATTTTTACTCAACTGGTACTATATGCGATAATTTATTTTATTTCGACACACTTAACCCGATAGATGTTAATCGTCTTTTGTGGGACTTTGGAGACGCTAATACGGCTACAACTTCATCTGTTAAACATGACTACCCATTAGCTGGTACATATTCACCTACTTTAACAATATATGATAATAATAATTGCACGGTTATCTATCCACTAATTGCCATAAGTGTTCAAAATGAAATTCAAGCAAATTACATTGTTACCCCTTCTACAGGAAAAACAGGTGAATCAGTTGTATTTGATGATCAATCTTTATTTAATGCCCCAATAATAAGCTGGCTTTGGAAATTTAGAGATTTCGATAGCACTTCACAATTAAATAATACGGATGCAAATGTAAATTTCACCTATCAGTACCCCTATATCTACCCTACATCTTTAACTGTAACTGACACAAATGGTTGTAAAAGCACCTATAAACTTCCTGTGAAAATTCAGGGAGATTTTCCAATTGCTAATGTATTTACACCTAATCAAGATGGAGTCAATGATGTATTTACTTTCTTTCATGACTTATTTAAAACCTATGATATCCTAATTATAAACAGATGGGATAATGTAGTTTATGAAAAAAAGGGAGCGAAAGGATTTGCCATTTGGGATGGTACAAACATGAATAAAGAGCAATGCACTGAAGGAGTTTACTATTATATAATTAAAGGCGACCTAATTGACGATTCAAAATTTGAAAAAATAGGATTTGTTACGAAAATATAATAACTTTTTAAATTCACTTCAGATAAATTCTTTGAGTTGGTTTTCAATCTTTAATTGTTAATAATCTCTAATTAAATACGCCATTTTTAGATAAATTCTAAATTTGTATCATAAATTAATTATATGAAGTATTTTTTAATTTCTTTACTTTTCGTTTTAACATTAAGTTTATCAACTGAAAGTAAGTATAATGAAACAGGTAAAGCGTGTTTTTATTCAAGCAAATTCAATGGGAGAAGAACTAGTTCAGGTGAAGTTTTTTCTCAAGAAAATTTAACGGCAGCTCATAAATCTCTTCCATTAGGAACATTTGTAAAAGTAACCAATCTATCTAACGATTCTTCTATAGTTGTAAAGGTAAATGATCGCCTTCACAGATCTTCAGGACACGTAATTGACTTAAGCTTAAAAGCAGCAAATCATTTAAATTTCGTAAGAAATGGAAGCGCAAAAGTTAAGATAGAATTGGTAACTAATTCCAAATAGTTTAATAACTTTAATTCAAACTATCAAAATGAAAAAAATAACTTTTATAGCAGGATTGTTTTTATTAGCTTCTTGTTCTCAAAAAACAGTTGAACCAATCACAACTAAAGAAACAAAAGTTGCTACTGCTGAAGAAATTGCTCAAGGTAAATTATTATATGCCGCAAATTGCGTACAATGTCATAAATCTTTTTATCCTTCTGAATTTACAGAAAAACAATGGAGACATGAAGTACCGCCAATGGCTAAAAAAGCAAAAATTGACGCATCAACAGAAAGTTTAATTTTAGCATACGTTTTAGCTGGAGCTAAAAAATAAAATGCTTGGTCTTCAAGAAAAAGACGATTCCATTCAATTTTTCAATAATAAATTGGTCGCAGGATCTTTGACGATGATTTCCGTTAAAATAGGTTAATAACAAATAGTATGTTTTCTAAATTAATTATTGTAGATACTTCAACTGTTCTAGCTGGACCATCGGTTGGGACATTTTTCGCTGAACTTGGAGCAACTGTTGTCAAAGTTGAAAATGCATCTTCTTATGATGTTACTCGAACTTGGAAACTTCCATCAGAAGATAAAAATTCTCCTATTTCAGCTTACTTTTCGAGTGTAAATTATGGAAAAAAATACATCCAATTAAATTTAAAGGATGCGCACGATTTAAAACAATTCAAAGAATTAATTAAAGTAGCGGATATTTTAATTTCCAACTTCAAAAATGGAGATGAAGAAAAATTAGGTATTACAGATACAACACTTCGAAACTGCAATCCAGGTTTAATTATTGGAAAAATAAATGGTTTCGGAAAAGATAGCGATCGTGTTGCTTATGATTTAATACTTCAGGCTGAAACAGGTTTTATGTCCATGAATGGTACTTCAGAAAGCGGACCAGTAAAAATGCCTGTTGCTTTGATAGATGTACTAGCTGCACACCACTTAAAAGAAGGATTACTGATTGCCTTATTGAAATTAAAAACGACAGGTAAAGCCTCGACTGTAAGTGTATCTCTTTACGACGCTGCTGTATCTAGTTTAATGAACCAAGCTTCGAATTATCTAATGAATAATCATATACCACAACGAATAGGAAGCCTACACCCTAATATCGCACCGTACGGAGAATTATTCAAAACAAAAGAAAACGACCTCATCACTTTTGCTATTGGAAGTGATACTCATTTCAAAAAACTATGTAACTATCTCTTTTTAAAAGACTTAATAGAAAACTCAAAATTTAACAGTAATCAATCTAGAGTAATTAACAGAACAGAACTTCAAGAAATTCTTCAAGAAAAAATAAAAGAGCTTTCAACCAATGCTATTTTAGACGAAATGTTGTTACAAAACGTACCTGCAGGAAAAGTGAAAAATTTAGCGGAAGTTTTTGAAAATGAAGATTTACAAAAATCCATTTTAGAAGAAGATAATTTAGGCTATAAAACAAAACGTGTTTCATCTATCGCTTTCAAATGGGAATAGAAATCCGCTCTCCAAAAACAGATCAAGAATGGCTTGATTATTATGATTTACGTTACAGAGTTTTACGCAAACCTTTAAATAAACGAAGAGGTAGCGAAAAAAATGAAGGAGACAGTTTGGGGGAACATTTTGCTCTTTATGAAAATCAGGTACTAAAAGCGATTGCTCGATTAGATACAGTTGAACCTAAAATAAGTCAAGTTCGATTCGTTGCCGTTGATTCTGAAATTCAAGGAAAAGGATATGGTAAACTATTAATGGAAGCAGTTGAAGAAAAAGCCATAAAAAATGGCAATACAAAAATGATTCTTCACGCAAGAGATTACGCTGTTGAATTTTATAAAAAACTGAATTACAATCTAATAGGCGAATCTTATAAATTATTTAATGTTTTACAGCATTATTTGATGGAGAAGGAATTTTAGAAAAATTTAAAAGTTATTTATTAATTCTTCACTTTTCTTAATCGCTCTTCTACTTTCTTAGTTAGTACATTAAAAAACAATTTAGCATCTTTTTCGTTTAACTTTCTACCAAATCGAATCGTTTTTCCTAGGTAATCAAATTCTAAACGCTCCCCTCCTCTTACCCACGGAGAAGTTTCCCAAACAGCTTGAAGTGAATTTTCTTTAGGTTGGTACATTCTAATTTTCTTGATATTTTCTAGATAATAAGGTGTTGACTTTCCGAATTGTTTAATAGAACGTTTGTAAAAAAGGGCAGCTTCGTTAACTTTAACCAACTCTTTTCCCCATAAAATCCAGAAAAAAGATCTACCCACTTTAGAGGCATAATACACCCAAAACGAAAGAAATATAACTATTATAATATTTTCTTGATCTGTCATTTTATGCGTCAACGTATACCAAATAGTTGTTAGTCCGATCACTAACCACATTGCGCACCAAGCTCCCATTAAACCTTTTATCCACGTTTCAGACGTTGGGTAAATCACAAATGTTGACTTTTCTTTATCATCAACAAAACTAATACGTTCTCCAATCCATTTCATAGCGCAAAAGTAGTAAAAGTCTTTTATTAGATATTAGATTTTTAGACATTCGACATTCGACTTATTCACACATTTTATAAAGTTGGATTTTTGATATTTGATGTTTGATTGCTAATCTTTCGAATTTTAGTAACTTCAACTTTTAAAATACAAGACAATGATTGATTATAGAAGCGATACAGTTACGAAACCATCAAAAGAGATGCTTGATGCAATGTTCAATGCAAAAGTGGGGGATGATGTTTACCAAGAAGACCCTACTGTAAATGAACTTCAAGAATTTGCCGCTGATTTTTTCGGGATGGAAGCAGCACTTTTTTGTTCTTCCGGGACTCAATCTAATCAAATAGGAATCAACATTCACGTTCAAAGAGGTGGTGAGGTGATTTGCCACGAAGAAAGTCATATTTATAAATACGAGGGAGGTGGAATAGCTCGTAATACTTCCGCTTCTGTTCGTTTGTTAAAAGGTGATCGAGGAAGAATTACAGCTGAAGATGTAAAAAACAATATCAATCCTGACGATATTCACTTCCCTCCTACTGCTCTTGTAAGTTTGGAAGACACTGCCAACAGAGGTGGTGGTGCCATTTATGACTTTGAAGAAATAAAAAAAATTAGTCAGTTTTGTAGAAGTATCAATCTACCGTTGCATTTAGATGGTGCTCGATTAATGAATGCTCTGGTTGTCAATAAAATAGACCCTAAAGAATATGCTTCTCAATTCGACTCAATCTCTATCTGTCTATCAAAAGGTTTAGGAGCTCCAATAGGTTCACTTCTACTTGGAACAAAAAGCTACATTCAACAAGCTAGAAGAGTTCGAAAAGTAATGGGTGGTGGAATGAGACAAGCTGGTTACATTGCAGCAGCAGGACTTTACGCATTGAAAAATAACGTTCAACGTTTAGAAATCGATCATCAAAATGCGAAAAATCTTGAAAAAGCGCTTATCGAATTAGATTGGGTAAAAAAAGTGATGCCTGTGGTTACGAATATCATCATTCTAGAAGTTGAATCTGAAGAGATTAAAAACTCAATCATTCTTTCATTAAAAGATCAAGGAATTCTTTGTATTTCTTTTGGTCCAACTGCCATTCGTTTTGTAACGCATTTAGATATTTCAGTTGAAGACATTGAAAAAACGATTTCAGCACTTAAAAATATAAAACACTCATAAACAGTACTTTAAAATAAAAATGCTTGTTTTGAATTAAATCAAAACAAGCATTTTTTATTTCTCGTGCTAAACCCAACACCAAAAACCCAAGACCTAAAACCTACTTAAACCATATACCTAAAATCCTGATCCTTTTTAATCGACTTCAATGCTTCAAAAATCAAGTGAATTGTATTTTCAACATCTTCTTTGCTGCACATTTCTACTGTCGTATGCATATAACGCAAAGGCAATGAAATCAACATAGAAGGAATACCTCCACTTGAATAAGCAAAAGCATCTGTATCAGTACCTGTTGCTCTTGAAACTGCTGCTCTTTGGAATGGAATTTTATTTTTCTCTGCTACTTTCGTAACTTGTTTCAATAAATTATTTTGAACTGCTGGTCCAACCGTTAAAACAGGACCTTTCCCTGCTGACAAATCACCTTGTTCAATTTTATTCACCATTGGAGTTTGCGTACAATGACAAACATCTGTAATAATCGCCACATTTGGTTTGATTTTATTTGCAATCATTTCAGCACCTCTCAATCCAACTTCTTCTTGAACAGCATTTACGATGTACAAACCGAAAGGTAGTTCCACTTTATTTTCTTTTAATAAACGAGCCACTTCAGCAATCATAAATCCACCCATACGATTATCCAAGGCACGACCAACGTATCTATTTTTATTCAAAATCATAAATTCGTCTTCATACGTAATTACGCAACCAACGTGAATCCCTAATGCCTCCACTTCTTCTTTTGACTCACAACCACAATCCAAGAAGATATTTTTCATACTTGGTGTTTCTTCTTTTTCTTGACGCATGTGAATCGCTGGCCATCCAAAAACAGCTTTCACTGTTCCTTTTTCAGTATGGATATTCACTCTTTTTGATGGCGCAATCATATGATCTGAACCACCATTTCTTCTCACATAGATAAAACCTTCTTTCGTGATATAATGAACGAAATAAGAAATCTCGTCCGCATGCGCTTCTATAACTACCTTATAATCAGCTGTAGGATTAATTACACCTACTGTAGTCCCATAATTGTCTGTGAAATACTCATCAATATAAGGCGTGATGTATTTCAACCATAATTTTTGTCCTTCCGTTTCAAATCCAGTTGGAGAAGCATTATTTAAATATGCTTCCATAAATTTTTGAGACTCTTTCGTAATAATCTTTTTCATACTATTTATTTTAATAATGTAATATTCCCTTTCACTATTGACTCCACATCATCGATACACGTTACTTTCAAATAATAATCGTAGACATCTGGATCCATTTTTTTTCCTTTAAAAGTTCCATCCCAACCTAATCCTCTTTCATGAGTTTCGAAAATTAATTCTCCCCATCGATCAAAAATTCGGAAAGTCATTTCTTTGATCATTTTTCCTCTTACGACCAAAACATCATTATTTCCATCACCGTTGGGAGAAAAAGCATTTGGTACAAAAATAGAAGGATCATCGCATACAAATGGAAATACTTTAACGAAAACTGAATCTTTTTTTGAACAAATCCCATCCGACACAGACAATACATAAAAAATTGACTCTAAAGGTTTTACTGTTGATTGTTGTGAGTTAGGCTGGTCTACATTAGGACTCCAGCTATAACTATATCCATCCGGTTTTCCTTTCAATGTAACTTTTTCACCTATTGGTATATAATCATCAGAAACAGTCGCATTTACAAGAGTTGAATCAATTGTACTTACTAGAATATAAATAGAATCTTTGAAAACACAACCATTTAAATTATCTATTTCTAATACAATAAATTGAGACACTTTAGGATTCACTTTTATATCTGACAAATTAGTTGGGGTTACAATGACAGAGTCTTGACTCCAAGTATATTGAAAATTGATTTGAGAATTAGAATTAACAACCTGAATATCGGATGAATCAAATTTGCATATTTTACTATTACCGTTTATTGAAAGATAGGAACTTATCGTTTCAATAAAAATACTATCGATTTTAGCACATGCCGAATTACCTACTTTAATAAAATAATATCCATTTCTTTCAGGAATAAAACGATAGGTCGAATCAGTTTTAGAATACAATAAGGTATCCTTAAAACTTCCAGTTGAAGACCAAAGAAAATACTTCCCTGAATTATTGTTTTTTGCCGTTAATGTAATTTCTTTTGGTGTACACAAAGGTAATTGAGTGTCACATTGAACTTTAAGTTGAATTGAATCAAAAATAGTCACTTTTACAAAAGCTGAATCTGTTAATTGACATATGCTATCTGAAACTGTCAACAAAACATTGTAAAGACCTGATTGAGTATATTTAATAGTTGGAGAAAATTGAGTTGAAGTAGTATCTGTCACTCCACGCCCAAAATTCCATAAATAAGAATCAGAAATTGTTGAATTATTCTCAAACTTCAAACTATCACCTAAACATAAAACATTTTGTGAAACAGTAACTTTCGCTTCAGGTATTACTCCAAAATCAAATTTAAAAAGGACGTTGTTGCAATTATCACTTAAATTCAAATTCGACCACGCTCCTGCTGTTGTTGGAAAATCACTATGTTTACCGCAACCTCCACAAACTGACTGATAAACTACACCATTTCTATCAAAACGTGAAGTTCCACCGTCAACGTGTTCCTGAGATTGAGGACCTCCTATATAAGTTCCATAAATCAGATGATCAAAACTTTTATCTACCACCATCAAATAAAAATCATATCCATTTGGAGGTGTACTTTGAAATGCATTCGTTGAAATAGGCATATTATTTAGTGAAATATTTCCAAATAAATTACCTCCCCATCCAGAAACATACATATTGCCACACACATCTACTAAAAAGGCAGATGGAGAAATATTTGCTGAAGAAAGTCCATTACCAAAAACTGTCGAATGTATTGCAGTAGTTAAGGAAGAATCAAGTTTACAAATAAATTGACTACTATTTAGATTTACAAAATTTGAATTTATTACTGGAAAACCTCCGCCTTCAGACTGACCTAATAAAAAAACATTGTCATTTCGATCGATTTCAACAAAAAAAACTTGATCATAATCTGATGTCCCAACATAAGAAACATGTTTTAACTTTTGCCCATCTGAACTTATTTTACCAACAAATCCATCTGTTACACCACCATTATATGAAGACATCCAAGTCCCTGATGTTTTTGTCAAATCAACAGACGTTGTACCTCCTGCAAAGACAATATTAAAACTTGAATCAACTTTTACGGAATAACAAACATCATTTGAACTACCACCAAAATAACTTGACCAAATCATAGAAGATAAATCAGAAGTCAATTTAAAAATCACACCATCTTGACGTCCATTATTAGTCGGCTGAAAAGCATCTTTAACAGGGAAATTACTCGAATGTGTACTTGATGCAACTATACAATTTCCATTTTGATCCAACATAATTTCACCCCTTGAATTATCTCCATAATTTGTCATTAATGAATCGTAAGTTAGATTTAAATTATTGTAATTTACTCCATCATTATCACTCCCTCCAACGTAAGTTGAACCTAAAAGATTATATCCATTAAAACTTAATTTAGAGACATAAATATCAGTCCCTTGATTTAAATGATAAACACCATTCGAACTAAAATTTAATCCAGATTTACCCCCACCATGAACAGTTTGAAATCCATTTTTAATTGGGAAATCAGTACTCGAAGTCGCACCGTATAAATACAAATTATCTAATTCATCAGCAATTAAACTATGAACTGTTTCAGTACCCTGAGTATTATCACCTCCTCCAATAAATGAAGTCCAAATCATTTTTTTTCCCTCTTTTGAATACTTTGAGATAAATACATCTGTAATACCTTGACTACCTTTCAAAACAGTAAAATTAGAAGATATATCAAATGCACCGATGTCTGGAGTTGGATAGGTATTTCCAAAAATCGTACCTCCACTATACGCTTCTCCATTATGCGCATAGGTTGCTGTCATTCCAAAATTATCAGTAGTTGATTTACTGTAAGTTGCAAAAACCAATAAAGGATCTATAATTAATTGATAATTAGCATCATAATCAGATAATAGAAAAGAAATAATTTTCCCATTTAAAATAAAAGAAGATTTTATTTCCTTTATTTTCCCGTTAATAATTTGATAAGAATAAGGTTTTTTTTCAATTAATCTTCCAAGTTCAGTTTCTATTACTAAATTCCCTACTTCATCAATTTTAATTTGTTTTTGTCCATTAAATTCTAATTTAATAATGGAAGGAGAAACATGTGGCTGTATATGAAATTCATATTTTAACTCCTCTTCATTTTCAATTAATTTTAAATCAATCCCATCATAGAAATTAGAAAGAACAGCTTCAGTGTAACCTTGAACATTCGAAGCCCATTTTGCACTATCATTTCCGATAAAAAAATTATAATATGATTCCGTAGGATTTACTTTCGTTATACGCTCAACTTTATTAGAATTCAAAAAATTCAAATGTACAACAGCTTGTTTAAATTGAGGATTTTCGATTTTTCTCTTGCCAATATGAGCATCGTTGATCTCTGAATAATCCTGAAAATGAAATAAAAACTTATTTTGTTGAATCCATAAATTCCCACCATCAAACTTCGATTTAAAAAGAATTTGATTATCCCACTGCCCCTTGTTTTCAATGAAAGCGTGATGAATTGAATGAGGATGATCTATTTCTTGAGAAAAAAGAAAACTTGCAACCGAAAACAAGTTAATAAAGATTAAACTGTATGCTTTTATTAATTTCATTTTAATCAATTATTTTCCAATGAGTTCCATTTCCAGCACCTACTCTCTCGATTTTATTTTGAACTCTTAATTCTTTAATATTTCGTTCAATCGTTCGAATGGTCAATCTAGTTTTTTTTGCTAATTGCGATGAAGTAATTTCTGGATTCTTCTTTATTAACTCCAAAATTTTGCCCGACATTTTGCCCGACATTTTGCCCGACATTTCAACCATAGAAATGAAGGTGATCATCAATCCTCCAAAGCTTGTAGAATATGTTGGTTTAGGTAAATTAAACTGCTCACATTCTGCAATTATTTTAGAAACTCCTCTCCCCCAAGACTCAATCATTCCTGCTCTGAAAAAAGTATTTGCAATATCAGGATTAGCAGGTTTAGAAGGGTGACTCGACAATATCGTTTCTAATGTCCAATTTAAAGGTAGTTGACCTTCGTTCCAAATCTGTAACTTATCATTGTATACTTTTATTTGAATTGGAATACCTGAACTATAATCTTTATGGGCAACTGCATTCAGTAAAGCTTCTCTTAATGCCGACTCTGGGTATGCATATTCTTCAATACGAGCAATTCCTTGATACCGAATTTGTGCACTCATATACTTCGTCAACAACAAATCCAATGTTTTTTCAACCTGTTCAAATAAATTTCCATGAACCTCATCTTGATAGATTAAATCAGCATCTGTTGTAAAAAAGCCAATTTTTATATAAGCACCCGTTACATATTTTTCTGGATTATGATAAAACAATAATGAACACGCTTGTTTTAACTGTCCGTTTTCAATTAAATGTAAATTTTCAAATAGAGTTAATAAACTATCTTCTAAAATATTTTTACTTACCCTACTCGATTTAATCGCTCTGTTTTTAAAATTCTCAAGCGCTTTTAAATCTAAATCAGATAAAGTTAAGCCTGGTAAAGGTATACCATCCCAATGTTTTCCAGATTTTTGAAGTATAAACTTATTTAAGGCTGCTCCTTTCAATTCTTGCTTTGTACTTCCACTTCGAAAATGATATTCTCCTTTATAATTAACTGGATATGGATAGGAATCAACTATAATTTCAATATAATCTTTATCGCTCTCTGTCAATAAATTAACCTCCACAATAATCCCTAAAATATCTCGAACTTTATTAGGAATATCTTCTAATAATTTCCTTGCATTTAGAAGTCCAACATTCTCTCCTTTATCATTTTTACCAATGTATAAAATACCTCCATTTGCATTTGCAAATCCAGAAATCCATTTGAGATATTCATCTCTCCAAGATTCTTTCCATTCTAAACATTGATTTTCTTGATTCATAAATAACTCTAATGTCTATTAAAATTAATTAAAAATATGAAATTAGTAATCGTAAATATAACTTTTAGAATTGAATAAAAAACAAAGTTGAAAATCATTCACAATTTCAAGTCTTCCGTCATACACATTCAACCGTTCAAAAAAACAAAGAATCGTTATTTAACAAGTAGTTAAATACTGTAAATTCGTAAGTATTATGGCAAATAGAATTACTTCTCTTTTTAAAATTCAATATCCAATCATCCAAGCTGGTATGATTTGGTGTTCTGGATGGGAGTTAGCATCTGCAGTTTCAAACGCAGGTGGATTAGGTATAATTGGCTCAGGGTCTATGTATCCAACTGTTTTAGATGAGCATTTAACTAAATGTAAAGCAGCAACAGATAAACCTTTTGCTGTAAATCTACCTATGCTTTATCCCAATATTGATGAGCATATTCAACTGATTATAAAACACAAAGTACCAATCGTTTTTACTTCTGCTGGAAATCCAAAAACGTATACTCAACTTTTGAAATCGAACGGTATTACTGTTGTTCACGTTGTTTCAAGTGTGAAATTTGCTAAAAAAGCAGAAGAAGCAGGAGTTGATGCAGTTGTAGCTGAAGGATTTGAAGCAGGTGGACACAACGGTAGAGATGAAACAACTACCTTGTGCTTAATCCCAATGGTTGCAAAAGAAATTTCAGTTCCATTAATTGCAGCTGGTGGAATTGGAACTGGTCGCGGAATGTTAGCAGCTATGAATTTAGGTGCAGATGGTGTTCAGATTGGAAGTAGATTCGTAACTTCTCCGGAATCTAGCGCTCATATTAATTTTAAAAATTCTATCATTGATTCAAAAGAAGGCGATACTTTATTGACTTTGAAAGATTTAACTCCTGTTAGATTACTTAAAAATGAATTCTTTTTTCAATTAGAAAAAGCATACGAAGAATGTGCAAAGTCTGACCAAATTTTAGAACTTCTTGGTCGTGGAAGAGCTAAAAAAGGGATGTTCGAGGGAGATTTAAAAGAAGGAGAATTAGAAATAGGACAAATTGCAGGAATAATTGATGAAATAAAACCTGCTGCTGGAATAGTAAATGAAATTATATCAGAATATAAACAAGCTTTAAACGAACAAAACTCTGCTAAATACATATTTTAATGATTGAATTTGAACGATTTAAATTAGATAACGGATTAACTGTCATTTTTCACAAAGATGTGACTACTCCGATGGCAGTTGTAAATACGCTTTTCGATGTAGGTGCAAGGGATGAATCAGAAGAAAAAACAGGATTTGCTCATTTATTTGAACATTTAATGTTTGGTGGTTCTATAAATATCCCTGACTTTGATGCTCCTTTACAAAATGCTGGAGGAGAAAGCAATGCCTTCACATCCAACGACATAACAAACTACTACGATGTTTTACCTGCACACAATCTAGAAACTGCTCTTTGGTTGGAAAGTGATAGAATGTTGTCTTTGGCTTTTACTGATAAAAGTTTAGAGGTTCAACGAAATGTAGTTATCGAAGAATTTAAACAACGTTATTTAAACCAACCTTATGGTGATGTTTGGTTAGAACTTCGACCATTGGCCTATGAAAAACACCCATATAAATGGGCTACAATTGGTAAAGAAATAAAACACATTGAAGATGCTACGATGGAAGATGTAAAAGCGTTCTTCCAAAAACATTATAATCCTAGTAATGCTATTTTATGTGTCGCAGGAAATTTTGAATTAGAATATGTAAAAGAAGTAGTTTCAAAATGGTATGGAGATATTCCTTCAGGTAAAAAACCTGCTCGTATTCTGCCTTTAGAACCAAAACAGAAGAAATTCAAAGAAAAAACGATTGAACGTGAAGTTCCAACAGATGCATTTTACTATGCTTTTAAAATGCCTGAACGTCGTGACCCCGCATACTATATTGCTGATATTCTTTCTGATGCACTTGGTCGAGAAAAATCATCTAGACTATATGTTGCATTAAAAAAAGAGCAGCAAATTGTTTCTAATATTAGTGCTTATATCACAGGCTCATTGGATCATGGATTGTTAATTATCTCTGGAAAATTAAACAATGGTCGTACATTTGAAGAATTAGATAAAGCGCTTTGGGATGTAATTGAGGATTTAAAAACGACTAAAATGTCGGAAGAAGAATTAGCTCGATTAATGATAAAAATCAGAACTGAAAAAGAATTTTCCGAACAAGGATTATTAAACAGAGCAATGAATCTTTGCACTTTCGAATTATTAGGTGATGCAAACGGAATCAATGAGGAAAAAGAAATATACAATGCCATTGAACCAAATCATTTATATGAAATGGCCAACTATATCTTGATAAAAACGAATTGTACTTTATTAAAAGTTAAAGCAAAACAAGATGCTAAATAGAACAATACAACCTGAATTACAATCAATTGATAAAATTGAATTTGTAAAACCAATTATATACGACATCACTTCTGAAGTAAAATTATTCTTCATGAAGGATGTTGCGAATGAGACTACTCGTTTTGATTTGTACTTTGACGCTGGAAATATTCGAGCACCAAAAGGAACACCTTCATTTGTAAACGGACTTTTGTTATCGGGAACGAAAGAAAAATCATCTACGCAAATCAACAATGAAATTGATGCGCTTGGTGGATTCATGGAAAGTGGACTTTCTGCAGAAAATGCAGTTGTTTCTTTGTACTGTCTTAGAGAAAACGTACTCCCCTTAATTCACATTTTAACAGATGCAATTGATAATGTAGCATTTTTAGAAAATGAAGTAAGTGAATTATTAGCAGACAAAAAACAAGCTTTCTTAACCAATATGGAGAAAGTAAGTTATTTATGTCAACGTGAATTTCAGAACCGTCTATTTCATTCTTCAGAAGTATATTCGACAGTTGCTACTGAAGACTTTTACGAAAATGTCTCTACTCAAACGTTAAAGAAATTCTTTCAAGAATATTATCAAAATGGTTTAACAAAAGTTGTTGTTGTTGGTAATTTAGAACAAGATGCAATCGATGAAATAATTGATACAATCGGAAAATGGGCTAAAACTGGAAAAGGGAAATTTGAAAAAGAAATTCAGAATTTACCAGGTGAAAAACACGTAGAAAAAGAGAACGCAGTTCAAACAGCAATAAGAGTTGGGAAAATACTTTTCAATAAAACGCATGAAGATTACAATGACTTCCTGGTTCTCAACACAATACTAGGCGATTATTTCGGTAGTCGTTTAATGGCAAATATTCGTGAAGACAAAGGCTATACTTACGGAATTGGCTCAATGGTAGCGGAATACAATCATTTAGGTTACTTTATGATTGCGACAGAGGTAGCTAAAGAAGTGAAAGAAGCTACTTTAAACGAAATTAAATTTGAAATAGAACGTCTAAAAACAGAATTAATTGACACTGAAGAACTAGAATTAATCAAGAATTATCTTTTAGGACAATTACTTAAAAGTGCTGATGGTCCTTACTCAATGATGGATTTATACCTAAGTGTTGAAGCACAAGAATTAGATTTCGATTTTTACAACAAAGCGATTGAAGATTTACACGCTGTCACTCCAAAAAGACTTCAAGAATTAGCAATTAAATATTTAGTCTGGGAAGAAATGACCATCGTTTCTGCAGGCTAAGTCAATTTATTAATTTTGCTATTTTATACTTAAGAAAATTGTGATTTTTCAATATTTTAAAAATTTGTTTATCACAATTTTCACTTACATTATCTTAAGTTTTAGTTTAATATAATTTTCATTTCTAAATCTACATCAATTTCAATCCTTGTCTTTGAATACAATTCCATCAAATTATTCTCTTGAAAGAAGTAGAATGTTCGTTATATTTGCAATATATTAAATGCTTGAACGTTTGTTCTTTATGAAATTTTGGATAAGTTTATTTTTAGTTGTTTTTTCTTTTCATACCGTTATAGGTAGAAATAACGAAATAGCACATCCAATAACTTCATTTTGTCCTCCTACAAAATCTTCATCAACTGAAATAACGTGTATCCAAACTAATACAAATGGAGATGTCACACTATTTTGGACTCAAGCAGCGAATACCTCAAATTCATTTGTAGAATACCAAGTTCACTCTATCCAAAATGGTTTAATCACAACAATCAATTCAATAGGTACAACATTATATACGCAAACAGGTGTAAATCAAAAACTAGATTATTTCATCACTGCTGTTTATGGAACTGGTGGAAATGAAACTTCTCAAACGATTTCAAATATATTCTTAAGCTTAAATAATCCATCTGATGGAACAGCCGTTTTGCAATGGAACAATCCAACAACAGGGAAACTACCTGGAATGGAATCTTACACAAAAATTTACAGAGAATACCCAACTGGAACTTGGACATTAAGAGATAGTGTCCCATACGGAGCTGTGTTTTTTAAAGATACCATCGATATTTGTCAGGCTTTTTTAAATTATAAAGTGGTAGTTAAAAGTCTTCCTTGTGATTTCACCTCCAATATTTTAGGTGATAATTTCAAAGATATTACATCACCTGATATTCCTAAAATTATTAATGTTACAATTGATACACTTAATAGTAGTGTTTTAATAAATTGGAATAAAAATAATCAATCTGATACACAAGGCTATATAGTTTACTCAATTGATGGTAGCGGTAACCCAACCGAAATAGCAACAGTTAATGGAGTTTTAAATACCAATTTCAACTTTTCAACTAACATTACTAGCGGTCCCCTCACCTATTCTATTGCAGCATTCGACTATTGTTTAACGACTTCTTCGATACCTACCTTTCAAACCTCTGCTAAAGCTGATGTCCACACTTCGATGTATGTAAGATATGGCTATAATATTTGTTCAAGAAATGTGAGATTAACTTGGACACCATACAAAGGTTGGAATAACATTTCAAGATATGAAATTTGGGGACATATTTTAGGTGAGCCTTGGGAAAAGTTTGGATCAACTAATACCTTTGAATATAACTATACCGGTAAACCGTTGAAAGATTATTGTTTTGTTATAAGAGCAATTTCTCCAGATTCAATAGAATCTTTTTCAAATAGTGCATGTCTAAATACCATTTCTCCTTCACAGCCAGCCTATAATTATTTAAAAACAGCAACAGTAAAAAACAATAAGATTGAATTACATCATTACATTGAGAAAATTACTGGGGTTAAAGAAATAGTTTTTCAACGCTTAAATAACAAGAAAGAATTTGAAGAAATTGGAAGAATACAACCTACCTCGGAAAATGTATTATTTATTGATTCAACAATAAATCCTAATAGACAATCTTATACTTATCGTGTTGTTGTAATTGATAGTTGCGATAATGAAGGAAGCATTTCAAATGTAGCTAAAACAATATTTCTTTCTGTTAAAACTGAAAATACAGAAATGATTCATTACCTAAATTGGTCAGAATACATTGGATTCAAAGGCTCATTATTAGGTTACTCAATATATGAAGGTATTGACGGAATCCTTAATACAACTCCTATTTCTACTGTTCCATCGAATGAGATGTATTATCAAGATAATATTTCTACAACAAACTATTCTGGTAAAATCTGTTATTATGTAGAAGCAATCGAAGGTGATAATATGTATGGCTTTAAAGATACAAGTCGTTCAAATAGCGTTTGTCCAATCATTAAACCAATCATCTATTTACCTAACTCTTTTACTCCAAATAACGATAAAATCAATGATGTTTTTTACCCAAAAGTGAGTCTAATTGAAAATGCCAGTTATACCTTTACCATTTTTGATCGTTGGGAACATATCTTATTCGAATCCAATAAAATAGAAGATGGCTGGAATGGCGAAATTAATAATACTGGAAAAATAGCACAACCAGGAACCTATGTTTACATTTTAAATGTAAAAGATGGAAACGGAATCGAAACAATTCAAAGAGGACATGTTAATGTTTTAAAATAACTAGATGAAAAGATACATCTTCGCTTGTGCAGAAAATATAGAATGAAAAAAATACTTATTATACAAACCGCTTTTTTAGGCGATGTAATTCTAGCTACTCCAGTTTCATCGGAGTTAAATCGTTTATTTCCTGAAGCAAAAATTGATTTCTTGGTTCGAAAAGGAAATGAAAGTTTGCTTTCAAATAATCCAACAATCAATCAAGTCTATATTCTCGATAAATCAAACGGAAAATATAAATCCATTTTAAATCTAATAAATCAGTTTAAAAAGGAAAAATACGATTTAACAATTAATCTTCATCGCTTTGGAAGTTCTGGCATTATCGCTTCATTTTCTGGAGCAAAAAAGATATATGGTTTCAAAAAGAATCCGTTTTCATTTTTGTACACTAAGAAGTTTGGTCACTCAATAGGAACAGGTGAGCACGAAGTAGAAAGAAACCTAAGTATCATAAAAGAATTCGGAGCTATTTCCAAACGAAGACCTGAATTATTTCCATCTGAAGATGATTTTGACATTGCTAATCAAATCATGAATCCACCTTACTATTGCATGGCGCCGGCTTCTGTTTGGTTCACAAAGCAATTACCTATCGAAAAATGGATCGAATTAATTGATTATTATAACGATAGAGGTACCGTTTACATTTTAGGTGGAAAAGGTGATCAAGTATTTTGTGAAGATATAATTAATAAAACGATCTCTAAAACAAGTATCAATCTTGCAGGACAGTTAAACCTATTAGAATCTGCTGCTTTAATGGCAAAATCTGAACGGAATTTTGTCAACGATTCTGGACCACTTCATATTGCATCTGCTATGAACGCACCTGTAACCGCATTTTTCTGTTCTACAATGCAAAATTTTGGATTTGGACCACTTTCAGACGATTCAAAAGTACTTGAATCAACAGAAGTTTTAGAGTGTAGACCTTGTGGATTGCACGGTCATAAATCGTGTCCAAAAGGACATTTTAAATGTGGATACTCAATTGATTTAGAACTAATTGAGAATGAGGCCTGAAGATATAAAAAATAAAAAAATACTCTTATCTGCTTTAAATTGGGGATTGGGACATGTATCTCGTTCTATTTCAATTATCCAACAATTAGTTCAACAAGAGAATCAACTTTTTATTGCTTGCTCTGAAAACCAGAAAATCATTTTTAAGTGTTATTTCCCAGATTTAAAATACATCAATCACGAAGAATATCCTTTTAAATTCAAAGGAAAAGGAAATTTCGAAACAGATTTAGCGCTCAACTTTTATTCACTCTTCAAACGCCTAAAATCTGAAAAAACAGAAGTCAAAAAAATGATTGAAGACCATCAAATTGATATTATTATTTCTGATCATAGATATGGCTTTCATTCAACAAATGTTCAATCAATTTTCATTACGCATCAAATTAATTTACCAGTAAATTGGGCTTTAAATTGGGTTGATGGAATTCATAAAAAACTGATTGAAAAATTTTCAACTATCTGGTTATTAGACACTACCGAATCGACTTTTGCAGGAAAATTAAGTCGAAGTAAAAATAAAAAAAACGTTGAATACATTGGCATTCATTCTCGTTTTTCCCTCTATCCTTTAGAAGAAAAAAGCATCTCTAAAATTGTTATTGTTAGCGGTCCAGAACCTTATGCGAATCAATTCTTTCTATCCCAATTAGAAAAAGCTGAAAAAACAGACGGAAAAACAATTTTCATTATTCCATCAAACGAACATCACCTCTCTAGTTCCAAAAACATTACGATTATATCTTCTTCTGATTGGAAAAAATGTGATGAATTAATTCTAAAAGCTGAAAAAATTGTTTCAAGAGCTGGTTATTCAACCATTATGGATATTGAAACGTTACAAGCTAAATCAGAACTACACCCAACGAAAGGACAAAAAGAACAAGAATACCTATTCGAAATGAGAAAAAGATTACCTCATTAATTTCATTTCATCAACCAAATGCTTTGCACCTGAAAATTTATCCATTACCCATAGAACATAACGAATATCTACTACAACATTTCTACAACGTGATGGATCAAACATATAATCACTCATTGTACTTTCCCATGTTCTATCGAAATTCAATCCCATTAAATAACCATTTTCATCCAATACAGGCGACCCTGAATTCCCTCCCGTTGTATGATTCGAACCTGTGAAACAAACCCATAACTCACCATCTTGCGCGTATTGACCAAAATCTTTTTTCTCGTACATTTCAAGTAAACCTGGCAACAAAGCAAAATCATTATTTCCTGAATTGTATTTTTGAAGTATTCCTTTTGTAGTTGTATGATCAGTATATGTCATTCCATCCGCGGGTGCAGAACCCTCTAATTTTCCGTATGTAATTCTCAATGTACTATTTGCATCTGGCCAATGTTGTGCTTCTGGAAACATAACCATTTTCCCTTCAACATATACTTTTAATAAATCATTCATTTTACCATTGAATGCTCTGGCATTTGGAAGAACATTGTCCTGAAAATTTGATACAATCTTTTTCCAATGTGCATAACCTGCATCTTTCTCTATTTTTTTTAAAGATTTCTGTTTAAATCCATTTAAAAAATCTAAATAACGTTCTTTATTTGTTAAAATAGACGTGGTGAAAATTATATCTGTTAATTGTTTTGAAGAATAATCAGTACCTAATGAATTGGTTTGTTTCATATATTCATCCGTCAATAATTCAAAAACACCTTTATCCACTTTGGAATCATAATTTTTGAAGAATCCCTCTGCACCCTTCTTCAGAGCATCCAATTTTGTTTGTAATTCCTTTTTCTCAACTAACGTTTTATAATTAACAACCAAATCATTAATCGCTTCTGCTAAATCAAAAACTTCGGGTCCTATATATAAATACTCAACCCCCATTCCATAGTAAAAATCTGAAAGACTGTTTTCTTCAACCAACTTATTCATCGCCTCAATCGTCTCACCATATTTCTTCCATTCAGGCTTTGTATATGACTTAGCTATATATTCAGCCTCGTACTTTTTCTTAACCTCAACTGCCCCTAACTCTTTTAGTCCTCCTACCTGACCAATCCATTTTTTATAAGCGTTTGCGATACTAGCTTGTTTAGCAGAATATTTAATTCGAACTTCATCAGAAGCACGCATGGCTGCATTGATAACAGAAAGTGATTTTTCTCTCATTAATATACGAGCAGGGCGTTCTTTTTCAACGATGTATTTAATTTGATTGGAAACCAAATGTTGTTCAGTAGTGCCGGGAAAACCATACACCATTGTGAAATCACCTACCTTTCTATTTCCAAATGAAATAGGTAAGAAATGTAAAGGGGTATAAGGTACGTTATCTTTTGAATATTCTGCTGGCTTATTATCTGTCCCCGCGTAAATTCTAAAAACTGAAAAATCACCTGTATGTCTCGGCCAAACCCAATTGTCAGTATCTCCACCAAACTTTCCAATTGAATTTGGAGGTGTTCCTACCAAACGAACATCTTTAAACGTTTCTTTTACCAATAAATAAAAATCATTTCCATAATTAAAAGGCTTAATTTCAGCATCATAATGATTTCCATTTTTTGCATCTTTTAATAATTGTTCAATATTTTTTTTCATTGCTGCTGAACGTTTTGCCACATCCTCATTCGGGTCTATTCCAAATAAAACAGACTTAGTAACATCGTCGATTCGAACAATTCTAGTAGCTGTCAAACCTGCATTTGGAAGTTCTTCCGATTTATTTTTAGACCAAAACCCGTATTTCAGATAATCTTTTTCTAACGAAGAATGCGACTGAATTTGTGAATATCCACAATGATGATTCGTCAAAATTAACCCTTGCGAAGAAACCAATTCAGCTGTACAACCTCCACCAAAATGAATAATTGCATCTTTAAGACTTGAATGGTTCACATCATAAATATCCTTTGCAGTTAACTTCATTCCCATTGCCTGCATTTCAGACTCAAATGCCGAAATCAATGATGGAATCAACATTCCTTCTTCAGCAAATGAAGAAATACTTATAGAACAAATTGTTACAAACGAAAATATAATTTTTTTAATCATCTTTTATAAAATATATTACTTCAAATATACGACTTTTTTAAAGTATTAAAAATGTCTAATTTTTGTTTTTTATCTCTAATTTAATTGAAATATTACCTTTTTGAACTACTTTAGTTCTAAAATAAATAATCAAAATGGAATTAATCAATTTTATCTTTCGTTTAGGGGTCGTTTTTGCCATTTTCGGATTTATCTGGGGGATTTTACAAATTGGATATAACTTGTTAAGAGCTGGTTCAAAAAAAAGTATTGGAGAAGATTATTTAATTAAAACAGTGAAATATTTTTTCCTAGTCGACGTCACTTCTATATTTTGTTTTGACAATGAATTAAACATGAATCAATTAATAATAACTGCATTGATTCTACTTACCTATTTTATTGGAAAACTTCAAAATCAACAGAACAAAATTTTAATGTTTCAAATGATTGCAAATGGTTTACCAAAACAAGAGGTGAAGTTTGATTTAAAAGCAGAAGTTGTTGTAATAATTATGTCGATTGGATTTTTTATTGGATTCATCTTTTTCCCTCAATTCACTCAAAATCCTGTTTCAGTTTGGTTTCACGATAGCATCATTAATATAGAAGAAACTCCAATTTTTGGTTTCATCTTTAAAGTAATTGGATTTATTTTCATCATCAATTTATTCTTTAAAATGCTGAATGGATTTTCTCAAATTATTGTTGGAAAGCCATTAACACAAACTGTAAATAATAAAAGAGGGGATAACGATTCTAATGACGAAACTAAATTTGATGATTTTGAAGAACTAAATTAATTTCACTTTTTAATTAATTCATATAAAACTTCATCTAACTGATCTAAAACACTTTGAATATCATCATTTTGAATCCGATAAGTAGATAGTATTACTTTCTGATCATCTGACCACTGATTATCAATTCTTTTCTGAACATCCGCTCTAATAGAATTATCTCTATTCATAACCCGGTTTAATCGAATTTCTAAAGGGGCTGTTACTAAAATTGTTGCGTCAAAATTTTTATAAGATCCGGTTTCAAACAATATCGCGGCTTCATTAAAAACAAGTTGAGAATCCTGATTTAAAGCCCAATTTTCAAATTCCTCTCTCACTTTTGGATGAACGATAGCATTCATTTTTTCTATTAAAGTAGAATCAGAAAACAATAGATTTGCTAATAACTTTCGATTTAGTTGGTGATCTTTGAAAATTTGAATTCCAAATAGTTCAATTAAATCAATTCTAACTTGAGGATTTGAAATGATGATTTTTTTTGCTTCTATATCAGAATAAAATACAGGATAACCCATTCGTTCAAGAATCGAACAAATTAGAGACTTCCCTGCTCCTATACCACCAGTAACGCCAACTTTGAACAAAGAATGATTAAATTTCTTCTACTTCTATCATTTTAAAAGGAAGTTTGATGATTGCTTGATAATCTTCACCTGCCTCTTCCATATCTTCATCATCTTGCTCAAAATACCAATTAACATGAACCTCAGCTCCTTTTTGGTTGATTCGTTCTAATTTTTTAAACAAATCTAAAATACATTTAGAGGAAGAAGTATTGAAATACTCTAACTTAATATCAACCACTGTTTTTTCTTTTGGACTAGTGCTGTATGTCTCAATCCATTCATTTAAAGGCTTGTAAAATTCAACAGAATTTTCAGGAATTGATCTCCCTTTTAATTCTAATATACCTGAAGTTGAGTCAAAACTGACAGCTGGTGTTTTTGCAGAGCCTTCTCTTAGTATATTTTCCATAATCATAATTTTACTCTTTTTTTCTAATTTATTTTCACATTCAAACTGAAGAAACTAAATTCTTCATCAATATCAAGAAATTCGTATTCCAATTTATTACCTGATTTTCTTGCTATATCTATCATTCCTAAACCTGCAGTACCCTTATTAGATACCGAGCCATTTCCTAAGACTTCTCTGTAATAATCTCTTAAATCTTCTTTATCAAGACTATTAATTTTTTTCAATCGTTGATCTAATTTCTCAACATTTTTTTTGTCAATATAATTTCCTGTTTGAATTAAAAAACCATCCTCATCTTTAACGATCATAACCAGAGCAGCTTTTGATACTTTTGAATTAGATATAACTCCTTCCTCATCTTCTATGTGATGATAAAGATTTTGCAAACATTCAACCAACACATAATATACTTTTTTCTTCGTTTTTGGAGATTCGTCTAAATCATTCATTTTATTCTCCATAATATCTAAAACAGCTGTCAAAAAATCTGAAGTAACAACACCATTGAACGAGAGTATTACTTTCTCTTGTTCCATTGTTTGATACAAACTATAAATTTTTTCTAATGACATATAGTATACTGCTTACAACAAATATAGTCTTTTATTTAACAAATACAATAGTGATAATACATTAAATTTTACCCAATTTTACCATTGAAATACAGTACATTTGGAATATGAAATCAAAAGAATGGTTTGAATCTTGGTTCGACACAACATATTATCACAGTCTTTATAAAAATAGAGATGAAAGTGAAGCTAAACTATTCGTTAGTAAACTAGTTAATTTTTTAAATCCAAAATCTGGAACTAAAATTTTAGATTTAGCTTGTGGTAAAGGAAGACATTCAATCACGTTAAATGAACTCGGAATGAATGTTTTAGGTGTTGACTTATCCAGAAACAGCATCTTGAATGCAAAACTATTTGAGAACGAAACGTTAAAATTCGACGTACATGATATGCGCAATTCAATAGCGAATCACTCCTTCGAAATAATCTTTAATTTATTTACTAGTTTTGGTTACTTTGATAATTATTCAGATAACGAAAAAGTAATTGAATCTATTCATTCTATGCTTTCTTCACATGGTAAACTTGTAATTGATTTTATGAATAGTGAAAAGGCTGTTAATAATCTGGTTCTTGAAGAATCTAAAATGGAAGATGGCATAACTTTTAATATAATGCGAAATTACGATGGAAATCATATTTTCAAACATATTAAATTTGAAGATAATGATGAAAAATTTCACTTCACTGAAAGAGTTCAAGCTTTGAAATATTCTGATTTTGAAAATCTTCTTTTAAACGCAGGATTCGAAATTGAAAATACATTTGGAGATTTTCATTTAAATACATTTAACCCTCAATCTTCTGATAGATTGATAATTATAGCAACAAAAAAATAATGGAACAAATAATTGTTATTTTAAGTTTAATTTTAGCTGTTGTTTTAGGTGGCTTTATAGTTACCTACCTTCACGCTTCAAACAAACAAAAGTTCATTAAACTAATGCTTTCTTTCAGTGGTGGTTTTTTATTATCAATCGCTTTTATTCATTTTGTTCCTGAACTGTATGCTTCTGACACAAAAAACATAGGTATTTATATTTTAATTGGATTTTTAGTTCAATTAACTCTTGAATTCTTTTCTGGAGGAATTGAACACGGGCATGTTCACGTTCATAAAGGTCAAAAAATGCCTTGGGGATTATTTATTTCACTCTCTGTACATTCTTTTCTTGAAGGTATTCCTTTGGGAAATCAGTATGCGGGCATAGAAACAATAAATCATCACGAAGAACACTCTCTTCTCTTTGGTATTTTATTTCATCAATTACCTGTTGCTGTAGCTTTAATGACACTTTTAATCAACACCAATGTTACAAAATTAAAATCGTGGGTCATTTTAATCGCTTTTTCTATTATGACTCCTCTAGGTTTGATTTTAGGCCTTTTATCTTCAACGGCTGCTCATTTTATTGATTTCAATATGATTCTAGCAATTGTTGTAGGTATGTTTCTTCATATTTCAACTACCATTATTTTTGAAACAAGTGAAAATCACAAATTCAATGTTTTAAAACTTACTAGTATTTTAATTGGATGTGTATTGGCATTCGTAATTCACTAAAGCTTTTTATTTTGAATTAGGTCCAATTTATGCAGACCATATTTCTCTCTGTGAAATAAAACATTTTTAGCAGAAATAGACTGTAAAAAATAACAAATTTTAGGTCCTAATAAACTGTAATATTTTGAACCAACAGGACTATCATTAAAAATTGCTGAATAAAAACAACAAGCTGTCAAATAAGAACCTTTCAAACTTGAAGCGTATAGGTGTGGGCAGGTTACCGGCGCGGACACGCAGATACGTCGCTCTCTGGATAC
>CAMDMY010000027.1 GCA_945902775.1 Chryseobacterium gleum
ATACTAAATTTTGGAAATGAAATATTAAATGATTACAAGGGGCTTCTAATTGATTATTTTATAGTAGTAGCTGTAAATTTCTTCGTAATTGCGTTTCGCTTTTTCAGCGAAAATGAGCATGTAGAAGAGTATTTACGTGCGGTTTTACGAAGAGGAGCGAAGTAAAAACTACCTTAAAATGGTCTTGATTTTTGCTTACTTTTTATCAAGAAAAAGTAAGAGAATAATAACCTTATTATGATTTACAAGTTTAAATTATAGTTGTTAATCGATTTAGAAATATTTTGCACCACACAACTTTCGGGTTTGATCCGTTTTTTTTGCGGGCTGAGGCACTCGAAGCCCACAAAAAAAGGCTGAACAATGTTCAACCTTTTTACTTTTGGGAGGCTAGTGGGGATCGAACCCACGACCTACGGTACCACAAACCGTCGCTCTAACCGACTGAGCTATAGCCTCCATTTAAGACTGCGAATTTAGATAATTTAATTTTTAAAAATGCAATTATTTTAAAGTTATTTTGAAATTATTTTTTTATTAAATATTAAGTAGTTTAAAATCAGTTTTTTACAATTTTAATGAGCTATTTTTGTTTGTTTTGTAGTGAGTTAACCTTTGTTTTGTTAATAAAGTCTAAGGAGGAGGGTGTTGTGAAACTTAATCTACTCTAAATTTGTATAAAATATTAAATAATGCTTAAGATAGGTGTTTTAGGAGCTACAGAATTAGCAAAAGATCATATTAGAATTTTACTTGAATTAAAAAATCAATTTGAGATTGTTGGTTTTTATGATCCATATGATAATCTGGCTGATGAAATTGAAAAATCTTTTTCAATAAAAAGATTTTTGAGATATGAGGATTTATTAGAACAAGTAGATTGCATAGATATTGTATCACCAACTATAAAACATTTTGAGTTTGCTTCTATTGCATTGAGAAAAAGCAAGCATATTTTCATCGAAAAACCTTTGACTCAAACTATAGATGAAGCCAAATCATTAATTAGTTTATCTAGAGAAGCGTGCGTGAAAGTTCAAATTGGTTCGATTGAAAGATTTAATCCTGCATTTTTAAAAAGTTTAGATTTTATTAAGCGTCCAATGTATATCGAAACACATCGTTTGCATCATTACAATTCAAATTTACAAGATGTGTCGGTAGTTTTTGACTTGATGATGAATGATATAGATGTAGTTCTAAGCATAGTTAAGTCAAGTGTTAGAAAAGTTACAGCTTCAGGTGTTTCAGTTTTAAGTGATGATATTGATATAGTAAATGCAAGGGTCGAATTTGATAATGGTTGTATAGCTAATTTAACGGCTAGTAGAGTGTCTCAACAAAAGAAATGTGATTCTTCTTTTTATCAAAAAGAATCAATAGTTAATGTTAATTTTTTGCTGAATGAAGTAGAGGAAGTTCGTTCGGAAAGAACAATAGAAAATTCAACAAAGAAGCTTTTATCTGAAAGACCAATTATAGAGGAATCAAATCCAAAATTAGAAGAATTTAAATCGTTTTATGAATCAATTACAAAAGATTTAGATCCAATTGTTTCGTTAACAAATGGTTATGATTCTTTGTGCGTTGCGCAAAAAATTGAGGAATTGATTAATCATTCGAATTTTATTTTAGTAGACAATAATTAAGTATATTCATCGTTTAAAAATTACAATTCAATAAATGAAGACTTTAATTTATTTACTAGTATTCTTTTTTTCGCTAAGTTCTTGTGTTAAAAACAATCCTGATCCCTCATGGATAAAAGTGAATAAATGGTCGCTCATAACAAATTTAAATGCAACTAGTCCTCAAGGAGTTTTAACAGAGAGTTTTACAGATGCATATGTTTTTGTAGATGGAAAAATGATGGGGATTTTTGAAGTTCCATTTAAAATTCCTTTGCTAAAAAGTGGTAGTGTAAATATTAAGATTTATCCTGTTATAAAGAATAATGGGATTTCAGCCACAAAAAAAATATATCCATTTATGTCTCCATATGACTTAAATGTGGTAATAGAACAAAATAAAACACTTGAAATAAATCCGGTTACCAATTACGTATCAGCTACTCAATTTTGGATTGAAGACTTTGAAGATGCTACGATTAAAATTGAAAATGATGTTGATTCAAAAGTTCAAATTCACTCGGATGATAATCCATCTGTCTTAAAATTTGGTAATTACTGCGGGAAGATAACATTAAACGCCTCAGATTCTCTATGGTTAGGAAGAACAACAAGTGGACTAAAACTTCCAATTGGTAAGGAAGTGTATTTAGAGATAGATTACCATAATACGAATAGTTTGGAAACAGGTTTGGTGGTTGTAACTTCAACTGGAGTTACGGATAATCGTAATATTCTGATAAATAAACAAACTGCTGAAACGGTTCAATGGAAGAAAATTTATATTGATTTAAAAGAATTAGTTTCATATTCTTCAACTGCAACTTCTCATGAGATTTCTTTCAAAGCACTTTTTGATGCAGGTCTACCTTCATCCGATATTTACATAGATAATATTAAAATTGTTCATTTTTAAATGTTTCTAAAAAGACGTATAACTTTTGGATTTGTTTTTATGGATTGGTTCATGACTACATTTTCATGGGCTCTTTTTTATTATCTAAGAAAAGTTGTTATAGAAAAGGATCAATTTTCGGTTGATTCTAATTTTTATTTTGGTTTACTATTTATTCCTTTTTTTTGGTTGTTTTTGTTTTTGCTTCAAGGCACTTATTTTGATGTAAAGAGACAATATCGATTAAAAATTTTCAATCAATCTTTTCTTGGTGTTTTAATAGGTACATTATTAATCTTTTTCACTTTAATACTAGATGATGAAGTGAATGATTATCAACTGTTTTACCGTTCTGGAATTATTTTATTTTCAGTTTGTTTTACAACTGTTTTCATTCCAAGAATTATTTTTGTTAGTATTTTGGTTCGGAGTATTAAACGAAATAAAATGGGATTTAAAACTGTTTTAATTGGTGGGGATACTAAAGCGCTTTCAATCTATAATGAAATAATAAGCTTACCAAAAAGTATAGGAAATCAGATAGTTGGATACGTTAACTTAAATGGAGCTGATAGGTTGTTAGACGGACATTTAAATTATCTTGGAAATATAAAAAGTTTAGAATCAATTCTAATTGAAAACGAAATTGAAGAAGTTATTATAGCACTTGAAAATAGTGATCATAATCGTTTGAGAACCATTATATCTAGAATCGAAGGGCTTTCATTAAAGATTAAAATATCGCCAGATATGTATGATATTTTATTAGGATCAGTTAAAATGAACAATTTGTTTGGTGCTTTACTTTTTGAAGTTACCACAGACTATATGCCTTACAGTCAGCAGGTTATAAAAAGAATGCTGGATTTTTTAATATCATTGATAGCTTTTATATTTTTAATTCCTTTTTATTTGGTGATGACTGTTTTAGTCAAAATGTCTTCTGAAGGCCCTATTTTCTTTTTACAAGAAAGAGTTGGCTTGAATGGTAAATTATTTAAGATTATTAAATTCCGGACGATGTATATTGACTCTGAAAAAGCTGGACCTCAATTATCTTCTGAATATGACCCAAGGATTACTAAGATTGGTAGAGTGATGAGAAAGTTACGATTAGACGAATTTCCTCAATTTTTTAATGTGATAAAAGGAGATATGTCGTTAGTTGGACCGAGACCAGAACGCCAGTTTTATATTGATCAAATTATACAACTTGAGCCTCAGTTTATTCAATTAACGAAGGTTCGACCAGGCATAACTTCTTGGGGGCAAGTTAAGTTTGGTTATGCGGAAAATGTAGATCAAATGATTCAACGAATGAAATTTGATCTTTTATATTTAAAAAATCGGACTTTGGCGTTAGATTTTAAAATTATGCTGTATACTATTTTAATTATTTTGAAAGCGAAGGGTAAGTAATTACACCTTTTTTTATACGTATATTTTAATATTCTATTTCAAAAAAACCTTTCGTTATTTCACATGCTTTTTGA
Source organism: Chryseobacterium gleum (assembly GCA_945902775.1). Lineage (GTDB taxonomy): Bacteria > Bacteroidota > Bacteroidia > Flavobacteriales_D > Crocinitomicaceae > CAIUKX01. The sequence continues at coordinate 4,017 of CAMDMY010000027.1, forward strand.
AGGTGTTCTGGTAAATCGATCTCGTTCCAAGGTTGAGTAGCTCCAAAAGTATGTTCTGCATCTTCTATTTCAAAAACTCTAGTCTTAACCCAAGAGGCAATATTTCTACTTTCTTCAATATCGACTGATGTATCTAAATCTCCATGAATAACTAGGGTAGGAGTTTCTGATTTTTTACAACTGTTTTCAATGTTTAAATTGTCTTTATTCTCAATGAAGTCTTCATATTGAGAATAGTTATTTGGCATTTTTTGTTCAGTTCTGCCATTTACAACATATCTTTTTCCTTGTGTTTTCCATACTTTTAATTGAGTTCCTTCTGGAAATCTTTTTTCAATATCACAGATAGAAGCCCAAGTTGCAATTTTTTTTACGCGCTTATCAGTTGAAGTTAGAAGAGCAATTCCTCCACCTCTAGAATGACCAATTAAGTAAATTTCAGGTAAGTTTTCAAATTTTAATTCAATCCAATTTATAACTTGTTGTAAATCATATAATTCTTTTGAGTAGTTGTTTTCTCCAAAAGCATCTAAGTCTGAGAAATCAATCGGTTGTTCAATTGTACCTCCGTTGTGACTTACATTGTATTTGCAAAAACCATAACCAAGATCGGTATAATATTTTTCTACAATAGGCCAACATCCCCAATCTTTATACCCCATATACCCGTGAATAAAAATTATTAGTTTGTTGTTGAAGTCGTTAGGAGTGATTATATCAACTAGACTTTCTCTATTATTTGATCCAATATAACGTTGGTTTTGTAAATTCATTTTTAGTTTTTTATGTAAAATTAGAAATAACTAACTAAACAACGGATAAACGGTTAAATATTTCACTACATTCATTATCTTTACGAATCAAATTAAAGACATGAAAATATCCGCATCTATTTATAGCGATAAACTTCGTTCGTTAAAAGAAGTGATTGAAGATTTGGTTCAACATCAAGTTGAATTATTACACGTAGATTGTAATGATGATATGTCTGTTTTTGAAGATATTAATCAAATTCGTCAATGGTGCGATTTACCAATTGATTTGCATATTATTACTCCTGATCCAAACAAATATTATGATTTACTGAGGGAAAATCCGGTTGAATATATTACATTTCAGTTTGAAGATTTACAAGTTCCACTTAAGATTCCGTCTGATATAAAAGGAAAAAAGGGATTAGCGGTTATTACTCCAACTCCAGTTTCAGTTTTTGAATCATTCAACAACTTTGATTTTATTTTGATTATGGCTACAATTCCAGGTCAAAGTGGTGGGAAATTTGATGCAATTAATTTTACGAAAATAAGGCAGTTCAGAAAACAATTTCCTGAAAAATCAATACACGTTGATGGAGGTGTAAATGGTGAAGTTTCTTTTATTTTAAGAAATATGGGGGTTAGTTCTTCTGTTTCGGGATCTTATCTTTTTAATGCTCCAAGTATTGGCCATGCATTAATGAATTTGACTAAAAGAGAAGTAGAATCTGAATATAAATTAAAAGATTTTATGATTCCTCTAGAGGAATGCCCTATTGTATTTGAAAACGATTTATCAATTCAGTCGATCTTAAAGGCTATTGAAAATGGAAATATGGGTTTTTGTCTCGTTTTAGGTAGTGATAATCAATTTAAAGGATTGATTTCTAATGCAGATGTCAGAAAAGGGATGTTAAAGAATCTATCTGACTTAAATAAAATAAAAGGAGAGGATCTCATAAATCGAACACCTAAAACGATAAATGACGAGGATACGGTTTATTCAATGTTACAATTGATTAAGAGTTGTCCTTTTCCAATAATGTATCTTCCTGTGTTAAAAAACAACGAAAAGTCAGCAGGAATTGTTAATTTTGTAAATCTGATCAAAGCAGAACTATGATAATTCATTTAAAAGAACAAATTTCAGCTGAACAAGCTGGTAAAATAGCAATTGAAAATCAAGCATTTCACATTGTTTATAATGGAAAAAATGTATTGATAACAGGTTCTGGTGTTAAAGAATTACCTGTTTCTTTGGAGTCAATTTCTGAAGATTTTTGGGTTTTTCCTAATGATATGCAATTGTCATCAAAAAAGTATCAATCAGAAAAACGTGAGGTAAAAATTGGAGGAATTACTATCGGAGGCACTACTAATAACACAGTGTTAATTGGTGGTCCTTGTTCAGTAGAGTCTGAAGAACAAATTCGTCAATCTTCTGAGCTTTTAGTTTCTTTAGGTTTAAGTACTTTAAGAGGAGGTTGTTATAAGCCTAGAACAAGTCCTTATAGTTTTCAAGGGATGGAGTTGGAAGGATTAAAACTTCTTGCTAAAATGAGAGAAGAATATGGATTAAATGTTATAACTGAAGTTAGAGATGCAACTCAAATTAACGAAATAATTGAATATTCAGATGTTATACAGGTTGGAGCAAAAGCAATGTACGACCAAGGTATATTAAGAGCTTGTGCGAAAACGAATAAGCCTGTTTTAATCAAAAGAGGATTTGGTTCAACATTACAAGAATTTGTTCAAGCAGCTGAATTTGTTTTATCTGGTGGAAATGAAAATGTAATACTATGTGAAAGAGGCTTAAGAACCTTTGAAACAGGAACACGTTTTACGTTGGATTTATGCGGTGTTGCTTGGCTACAAGAGTATACAAATTTACCTGTTATTTTAGATCCTAGTCATGCAATGGGGTATGCCTATGGCGTCCCAAGTTTAGCAAGGGCATGTGTAGCAATGGGAATAGATGGATTGTTAATTGAAACTCACCCTAATCCAAAAGTAGCTAAATCAGATGCTTCTCAACAATTGAATCATGCTGAATTTACAGCTTTATTAGAAACACTTCGCCCAGTAGCTTCAAGTGTTGGTTATAAAATGATTTAACAAGATGTTTTTAGAACAAAATATAAAAGGTATTTGCGATAAATACGGTGTAGATTTTTTAGATTTTTTAGGAGATTTAAATGTTGAGAATACAAAAGAATTATCTCTTTTTGATTTAGAAGCTATTTGTGAAGAAAATGCAATTGATTTACATTCGTTATTATTCAAACCAATGTTTAAAACAAATGCGTTTAAAACTAAACTAGCTAAAATAAAATTACTTATTTTAGATGTAGATGGTGTAATGACAGATGGAGGTATGTATTTTACTGAGAAAGGAGATCAGATAAAAAAATACAATACGAAAGATGGAATGGCTATTTTACATTTAACAAAAAATGAATTTCAGGTAGGTATTATTTCTTCGGGTTTTTCAGATAACATGGTAAAGAAAAGAGCCGAAATGCTTGGAATTCAGAATTGTTATGTTGGAAGAGATAAAAAAATTGAAATATTAAGTAATTATTGCAAAGAACTTTCTATTCAATTAGAAAATGTAGCAATTATTGGTGATGATATAAATGACCTTGAAATTATTAAAAATGTAGGATTCTCTGCATGTCCAGCTGATGCTATGGATGTTGTAAAAACTAACGTGGATGTTATTTTGAATAAAAAAGGCGGCGAAGGTTGTGTTAGAGAATTTATAGATTCCTATTTGCTTAAAGAACCATTAAATTAAAAGAATATGAATAAAATAAAGCTTGGAATTATTAGAGAAGGTAAAGTTCCGCCAGATAAGCGAGTTCCACTTTCTCCTAAGCAATGTAAAATTGTTCAGTCCAAATTTCCAAATGTTGAAGTTATTGTTCAGCCAAGCCCTATCCGTGCCTTTAAAGATGCAGAATATGTAGCTGAGGGTATTACACTAAGTGAAGATTTAACTTCTTGTGATATTATTATGGGTGTTAAGGAGGTGAATATTAGTGATTTAATTCCAAATAAAAAGTTTTTATTCTTTTCTCATACAATTAAAAAGCAAGTTTATAATAGAAAGTTGTTATTGTCATTGTTAGAGAAAAAAATACAAATGATTGATTATGAGGTTTTAAAAGATAAGACGAATAAGCGATTAATTGGTTTTGGACGTTATGCCGGTATAGTTGGATGTTACAACGGCTTCAGAACATTTGGATTAAAACACACTCTTTTTTCAATCAAAGAAGCGAATAAATGTGTTGATAGGAGGGAAGTTGAAGAGGAATTAAAAAAAGTAGTTCTTCCTATCGATACTAAAATTGTTGTTACTGGATTTGGAAGAGTTGGACATGGGGCAAGAGAGATTCTAGACCTTTTACCAATTAAAGAAGTTTCTCCTGAAGAATTTTTAAATCAAACATTTGATTCTCCTGTTTATACTCAGTTAGAAGTAGAAGATTATTTCGGTAGAAAAGACGGAGCTGATTTTAATAAAAAAGAATTTTATTCGTCTCCTGAAATTTATAAATCAACATTTTCTCGTTATTCGAAAGTTGCTAGTATGTACGTTGCTTGTCACTTTTGGAATAATTCTTCACCTTATATTTTAACGAAAGAGGAATTAAAAGCTTCCGATTGTAAATTATCTGTTGTAGCAGATATTTCATGTGATATAGATGAGCCGATTGGTTGCACTATTCGTCCAAGTAAAATTACTGATCCTATCTATGGTTATAATCCAATTACTGGTGAAGAAGAAGATTATATGAAAGATGGTGTAATTGCAGTTATGGCAGTTGATAATTTGCCTTGTGAATTACCATTAGACGCTTCTCAAGATTTTGGAAATGAAATGATTAAATACATACTTCCAGCATTATTTGGAGAAGATCCTGACGATATTATAGGAAGAGCAAGTGAAACAAATTTACAAGGGAAATTAAACCCACTTTTTGAATATTTAAGAGATTACGTGGAAGGGGAAACTCATAAAGCATAATTTATGGAGTCAAAAAAAATAGTAAAAGGAGACAAGAGAACAATTAGAGGTTGGGTTTTTTATGACTGGGCTAATTCTGTTTATAATTTAGTTGTTTCATCTGCTATTTTTCCTATTTTTTACGACACTATTACAAAAAAAAGATATGCTGAAAAAATAGGAGTTAAAGTTGAGGACTTAAAGGTTGGTCAAACTATTTTAGTTGACTTTTTTGGAACTCAATTATCTTCTTCAGTGCTTTTTTCTTTTGTTTTAGCCTCCTCATTTATTGTTGTAGCTTGTTTGTCTCCACTTTTGTCAGGAGTTGCCGATTATACAGGTAGTAAGAAAAAGTTTCTAAAATTTTTCTGCTATTTGGGATCAATTTCTTGTATTTCATTGTTTTGGTTTAATGAACTTCCTCTTGAACTAGGAATGTTATCTGTTTTTTTAGCGAGTATAGGTTTTTGGAATAGTTTAGTTTTTTACAATGCTTTTCTACCTGAAATTGCTGAAGTTGAAGATCATGATAAGATTTCTGCAAAAGGATTTATAATGGGATATTTTGGTTCAATGCTTCTTTTGATTATTTGTCTTGTGTGGATGCAAGTTTTTCATCAGCAAGCCAAGTTTTGTTTCCTTTTTGTTGGTCTATGGTGGTTAGGATTTAGTCAAATTACGTATAGAGCACTTCCTAATAATGTCTATGGAAAAAAACCAAAAGAAGGTAGTGTTTTTTGGAGAGGTTTTAAAGAATTGAAACTGGTTTTTAAAGAATTTAAAAAGACAAATAGATTGAAACGCTTTTTAATGTCTTTTTTCTTTTTTAATACTGGTGTTCAGACTGTTATGTTGATGGCGACAATTTTCGCAAACAAAGAAATTGATTGGCCAGCTGGGAGTGGTAATTCAGGCTTAATAATTGCTATTTTGTTAATCCAGATTTTAGGAGCTGCAGGTGCATTTATGATGTCTCGATTGTCAAATAAAATAGGAAATATAAAAACCTTAATTTTATCTGTAATTATTTGGGTTGGAATTTGTGTGATGGGTTATTTTGTTAAAACGCCTTTTGAATTTTACATTTTAGCTTCTTTGGTTGGATTAGTAATGGGGGGAGTTCAAGCAATTGCTCGTTCGACATATTCAAAATTTTTACCTGAAAATACTTCTGACCACGCAAGTTATTTCTCGTTTTATGATGTGACAGAAAAATTAGGAATAGTATTAGGTCTTCTCTTTTTTGGTCTAATGGAAATGTTAACAGGATCTATTCGTTTTTCAATTATTTCGGTAGCTTTCTTTTTTGTTGTAGGTCTAATAATGTTATTTCGAATTCCTAAAGAGGAGGTCGAATTAGAATTACACGACGATTATATTCCAAAATAAAGGTGAAAAAACTCTTTGATTTAATCGTAAAAAAAACAAACGGTAGAATTACATATCATTTGATAGTTTACTTCTTAATGATCATAGTTATTTCAATTGCAGCAATAATATTCCTCTGAAAAAACAAAAGCCTTAACAATCGTCAAGGCTTTTCAAATTTTATTCATAAGTCTAAAATCTATTGTTTAATAGACTCATTTATAGTATAAATTATTTTTTGTAAAATGGAAGTTTAACAACTTTCGCTTTCACCCCTTTATCTCTAATTTCAACAAATATTTCAGAATCTAAAGCGGCATTTTCGACAGTAACATAACCTAGTCCAATTCCTTTCTTCATGCTTGGTGACATAGTTCCAGAATTTACTTTACCGATAACAGTTCCTTCTGCATCAACGATAGGGTAGTCGTGTCTTGGAATACCTCTTTCTATCATTTCAAATGCAATAAGTTTACGAGTTACACCTTCTTCTTTTTGTTTTTTCAAAAATTCAGAATCAGTAAAATCTTTCGTGAATTTAGTAATCCATCCCAATCCTGCTTCTAAAGGAGAAGTGGTGTCGTCAATATCGTTACCATATAAACAGAACCCCATTTCTAGTCTAAGCGTATCTCTAGCAGCTAATCCTATTGGTTTAATGCCAAATTCTTTTCCAGCTTCAAATACTCTATCCCATACTTTTTCAGTATCCTTATTTTTTACATAAATCTCAAAACCACCCGAACCAGTATATCCAGTTGCTGAAATCATTACATTTTCAACACCTGCAAATGTTCCGTATTGAAAAGTATAGTAAACCATATCTTTTAAGTTTACATCTGTCAAAGATTGCATTGCTTCAGCTGCCTTTGGACCTTGAATAGCTAATAAAGAATATTCATCTGAAAGGTTTTGCATTTCAACACCTAAGTCATTTAAAGAAGAAATCCAATTCCAATCTTTTTCAATGTTTGATGCGTTTACAACGATAAAATATTCTTCAGCATTAACTCTGTAAATTATTAAATCATCAACAATTCCACCTTTACCGTTCGGCATGCAAGAATATTGTGCTTTACCATCTACTAGAACTGATGCATCGTTTGATGAAAATTTTTGAATTAAAGCCAAGGCGTTTGGTCCCTTTAAAAGAAATTCACCCATATGAGAAACATCAAATACACCTACAGCATTACGAACTGTTTCGTGTTCAACCGTTACCCCTTCATATTGAACAGGCATATTAAAACCAGCGAAAGGAACCATTTTCCCTCCTAACGCAATGTGTTTATCTACTAAAGCGATGTTTTTCATTTTATTATTTTTAGAACCCAAATGTAAGAATTTTTTTTCACTTTTTTTTAGGGGTATTTATGTTTTCAGAACAATGTCAATGATTCTAAATTCTTAACCTCAACCTCAACCTCAATCTCAACCTCTACCTCAATCTAACAACTCAGCAACTTCTTTTCCTACTAATGATCCAATAGCAACACCCATACCACCCATTCTTACACCAATAGCAATGTTTGATGCAATTTTTTGAATAATCGGCTTTTTAGTTTTTCCTACCCCCATAATTCCTGACCAAGTATAATCTATTTCAACAGGCGTATTGGGCATTATAACATTCATCAAAAGGTTTTTCAAAGCAGATTGAATTTGTGCAGTTTGTTCAAATTCAGTAGTTGTTTCACCTTCGAAATTTAAATTTCTCCCGCCACCTAAAAGTATTCGATTATGAATGTTTCTAAAGTAATAATATCCTTGTTGATAATGGAATGTTCCTTTTAGTTTTAAATCATGAATAGGTTTTGTTATAATAACTTGAGCTCTTGCAGGTTGAACGTCTTCATTTGGTAGAAATTGTTTAGCAAATCCATTTGTACAAATAGCGACTTTACCCGCTTTAAAATCACCTATGTTTGACTCTAAATAAACCGTGTTATTAGTTGATTCTATATTAGTTACTTCGATACCAAAAAGACATTTAATTCCTTTTTTAATGGCAAACTGATGAAATGTTTCAATCATTTTACCTGTGTCAATTTGGCCTTCTAATCGATTAAAGAAACTTGTGTTTACACCATTAAATCCAAAAGTAGAACTTACATTTGCGTCGATTGAATAAATATTTTTTTCTCCTGTAATTTCAAAAGATTTAGTATTTAAATAATCTAATTTTTCTGTTGTTAATTTAGCCTCTTTTTCTTCTTTGTTTGTTATTAAATCCCACGACCCATTTATTTGTAAATCAAGGTTTTGAATTCCGATAATTGATTTTAAATTTTGCAATCCCTTCCAACGCATTTCAACTGTATTCCAAACATCATTTTCAGGAATATGTTTTAAATCATCTATTAGTTCAGTTGCACTTCCAAAACATGCAAAACCTGCATTTTTGCTACTTGCACCCGTCGGTAAAAAACCTCGCTCAACTAATAGTACATTGGCATTGGGATTGTTATTTTTGAATTCTAATGCGCAATTATATCCTACTATTCCAGCACCTATTACTAGTAAATCAATTTCTTTAAAGTAAGTATCTCTTTCCCAGTAACTTAATTGATTAATCTTTAGCATGTTATTTGATTGTTTTCTAATTAATTTTTATCGATATTTGTAAGTATATGAGTTAAATATAGAACTATTTACTCAATATTAAACCAAATCTGTAACTAGTTGTTCAGTTTTACGTTTAAAAATAATAATATGAAATTAATTTTATTTATAAGTATATTCTTTTTGTCATTTTTGGGATACTCTCAAGACTTGACTTATATGGTTTTTGGAAAAATAACCAACGAAGATACAAAGAAGCCTGAAGCTGGAGTAACTGTTTCTATGGTAAGTGGAGGTAAGGTTGTAACTTCAGCAGTAACTCCATCTAATGGGAAATACAATTTAGTTTATGAAGGACAAATGAAAATGGATTTTGTTTTGACCTATTCAAAATCTGGATTTGTCTCAAAAAAAGTTGGATTTAATGGTTCTAAAATGAATCAAGAGGATATTCCTGCTGGAGCCGAATTTGCATTGCCAACTTTAGATATGGGGTTATTTACTGAAAGACCTAATGTTGATTTCTCATTTTTAAATTCTGAACAAGTAGCTTCTTTCTTTTGGGATGAAGCAAAAATGCAAATTAATTTTGACCAAGCTTCGAGTTCTAGAACAAAGAAAAAAATTGAAGATTTATTGGCTGCTCAACCAGTAGCTTCAGGACCAAGTCCAGCTGATTTAAAGTACGATGAAGCTATCAAAAATGGAGATGCTTTATATAATCAAAAAAAATACAAAGAGGCATTAGCAGAATATGAAGAGGCTATTGTTCTAAAACCGAAAGAAAAAATTCCGTTAGCTAAAATTGCTGAGATTGATAAATTATTAAAAGCTCAACAAGCGGAGCAATCGGCAAATCAGCTTTTGGAAACAGAGTATAAAAATTTGATTACTGCAGCTGATAATTTAAGAGATCAAAAAAAATATACTGAATCTATTTTAAAATATAATGAAGCAATCAAGAAGAAAGATGAGGCTTATCCGAAAGGTGAAATAACGAAATTGAACACTCTTCTTTCTGATCAAAAAGCAAAAGATGCTCAATTTGAAACACTTAAGAAAGATGGTTTAGCTTTAGCGACTTCTAAAAAATGGGCGGATGCAAAAACAAAGTTAGAAAGTGCATTAGCTATTAAACCAGATATTGCAACATCTGCAAAAATAAAAGAAATCGATGCTGAATTGGCGAAAGAATTAGCTGATAAAGCCAAAAATGAAAAATATAACTTAGCAATGACTTCTGGAGAGTCTTTTTTAGCGTCTGGAAAATTAGTTGAAGCGAAAGCAAAATTTATTGAAGCATCATTACTTGAACCTATTCAAGCTTTACCTAAAGAAAAAATTAAAGAAGTGACTGATTTAATTGCAAATCAGACTGCTAATACTGCTAAGAAAGCAAAAATTGATAAATTGATTTTAGAAGGAACTGGATTAATGTCTAAAAATGAATTAGCTGGGGCAAAATTAATATTTGAAGAAGTTTTAAAAGAAGAGGTTGGAAATAGTGTTGCAACATCAAAAATTCAAGAAATTAATGTAAAGTTGGATGCTCAAAAAGGTAAAGCAGAAAAAGATGCTCAATTTGAAGCAATAAAAAAAGAAGGAATGACTTTAGCTCTAGCTAAAAAGTATCCTGAAGCGAAAGCAAAATTAGAACAAGCAATTGCAATCAAAGCTGATCCTGCAATTTCTCAAAAAATAATTGAAATTGATAATGCAATAAAGTCAAATCAATCTCAAGCTGTCATAGATGAGGAATATAAGAAATTAATTTCTGAAGCCTCAGCACTTGAATTGGCTAAGAATTACACTGGTGCTATTGCTAAATATAAAGAAGCAGGAGTTAAAAAAGCTTCAGAGACATTACCTAAAACTAAAATTGCTGAAATAGAAAAATTAATAGTTGCTTTAGCAAAAGGAGAAGCTAATAAAGGTCAAGCAGAAAAAAATGCTCAATTTGAAGCCTTAAAAAAAGAAGGTATGGCTCTTTTTACAGCTAAAAAGTATGCTGAATCAAAAATTAAGTTAGAAGAGGCTTTAGTTGTTAAACCAGATGCACTTGTTACGCAAAAAATACAAGAAATTGATAACATTTTAAAAGGTTTAGATGCACAATCTACACTAGAAGAGGCATATAAGAAAATAATAGTTGAAGCTACAACTCTAGAATCTTCTAAAGATTATGCAGGAGCTATTTCAAAATATAAAGAGGCAGGAATTAAAAAACCAGCAGAAGCATTGCCGAAAGCGAAAGTAGTAGAATTAGAAAAATTAAAGAAAGCGGAAGAAAGTTTAAATTTAGCAGAAGCACAAAAAAATGCAATGTATGATAAACATATTGCGGCTGGAACTAAAGATTTAAATGATAAAAAATATGAACTTGCTTTAACAGAATTTCAAAGCGCTTTAACTGTAAAACCAAACGACAATATTGCGCAAAATAAAATAGCTGAAGTAAAACAGTTGATGGATGATTTGTCAAAAGCAAATACTCAAAATTCAGAATTGAAGAAAACTATTGATAAATTGATGGTGGATGCTGACAAATTATTTAAGCAAGAAAAGTATATGGATGCTAAAGCTTTGTATGAGAAAGTTTTAAGTTTAGAGAGTGACAATAAATTGGCTTTAAGTAAAATTGCTGAATGTGATAAACTTGAGATTGCTAAAGGAGTTAGTCAAGGTGACACTGAATACAAAAAATTAGTTTCAGCAGCAGATAAAAAATTTAACGAAAAAAATTATTTAAAAGCTAAAGAGTATTATGAACGTGCTGTTGGTATAAGAAATACAGATCCTTATCCTAAACAAAAATTAGCAGAAATAGAAGGATTATTGAATCCAAAACCAGCAGTTGTCCAAGAGAATAAAACAACAGCATCTAATGATGTAAATCTGGAACCTGAAAAGTTACAACCTTTAGGTATTCCCTATTCTAAGGATATCATTGCTGCGAAAGATGATCTTAAAAAAGCTGAAATAGCAAGGGAAACAGCAAGAAATAATGAGTTGAATAACGGTATTCAAAATGTAAATGATAGGGCTAGTGAACTTGGAAATGAAAAGCACGAAGAGCATTTAAATACGACTAAAAATGTAGACGATTTTAATACTAGTATCGAAAAAGAAAATAATTCTAAAGATGCAGGACATCAAGATGTAATTGAATTAAATAAAAAAGTAAGTAGAGAACTAAGCGATAAAACAGATCAATCTAATCTATTTGAAGATAAAGATCATTTAGAGATTCAAGACAAAATGGATATGGTAATTCAAGAAAATGATGCCGATTATGCTGAAAAAGATGTTGAATTTGTAAGCAAAGGTGATTTTTTGAAAAAGGAAAAGGATGAATTTGCTAAATTAAATGATTTTGAAACAATAAGATATGACGATAAAAATGTAAGTTCAAAACAGAATATTATTGATGTTGAACATAAAATCATTGATAAACAAGTTGATGATAATGGTTCTAGAAAGGCTGTAGAAGAAAGAATTGAATCTACGGTTGATAAAACGATTCAAAAAAATGTAGATCTAAATAATACTGAAACAGGAGAAATTTTAAACTCTAAAATTCAGCTTCATGATGCTGAAAAGAGCATGGGTGATAAGGTTGAAAATGATTTGCTAAATGCAAATGATTTGTCAGTTAATTTAAATGAGATTAAACTTAAAGTTCAAGAATCAACGGATCAAAGTATCGAAAATAAAACGGAGTCTTCGAACCAAGCAATAAGCGATGTTGTCGATTTGAATAAAAAAATAGCTACAAACCAGATGTCAAACGATGCTGCACTTCAAAATTCAACTGAGATGCTTAAAAAGGCAAATAAAACATTGAATGATGAATCAAATGAGGATTATAATCAAGAAATGGTTAAGTATTTAGCTAGTAAGAATAATTTAGATAATAAATTAGATAAGATTGATGAAAATAGCACCAATTCTAATGATAAATTAATAGAACATAATGGAACTATTAAAGATATGTCAACATCTCTTTCTGAAGAGAATGGGAAACAATTAGAAGAGCAAAATGATAAAAATTTATCTGCTCAACAATCAATTCATGATAAACAGAATACTGTAAATGTAGAAAAACCAGTTATAGCTAATTCATTAGGAAAAGAATATCCAGAGGGTGTTTCTCAAGAATCATTTACTCAAAATGATGAAAATGGATTGATGAAAGCAATTATAACAAGAAGGGTGGTTGTAGTTGGAGGAAAAGGAGATATTTATGTAAGAACTCAGACTTTAAGTACAATTACTTATTCAAAAAATGGGAGTCCATCTTCAGAAAGAGTTTGGCAAAAAGAAACACAAGGTCCAAATTTAGAGAAGCATTATTAAATTTACTTTTTTTAAAAATAATTTCATGAATGTACATTTTATTGCGATTGGTGGTAGCGCCATGCATAATTTAGCTATTGCTTTAAGTCGAAAAGGAATCAATGTTACAGGATCAGATGATGAAATTTTTGAGCCATCTCGAACAAGACTTGAAAATCAAGGTATTTTACCTTCTTCCATAGGGTGGAATGCTGATATAATTTCATCTGATTTAGATGCTGTTATTTTAGGAATGCACGCGCGTGAAGATAATCCAGAGTTATTGAAGGCAAAAGAGTTAAATATTCCTATTTATTCTTACCCTGAATATTTATATGAACAAAGCAAAAATAAATTAAGAGTTGTTATTGGTGGAAGTCATGGAAAAACGACAATAACCTCAATGCTTTTACATGTCGTAAATGAATTGAAATTGAATGTTGATTACATGGTTGGAGCACAATTAGAAGGCTACGATTGTATGGTGAAATTAACAGAAGACGCACCAATTATGATTTTAGAAGGAGATGAATATTTGAGTTCTCCTATTGATAGACGTCCAAAATTTCATTTATATCAACCCAATGTAGCTTTAATCAGTGGAATTGCATGGGATCATATTAATGTATTTCCAACATTTGAAAACTATGTAGATCAATTTGATATATTTTGCCAAAAAATTGAAACGAATGGAACGTTGATTTTTAATTCTGAGGATTTAGAGGTTAAAAAGTTAGGCGAAAAATATGAAAACAGATTAAAATCGATACCATATCAAACACCTATTTATGATGTAACCGAATCAGGTACACGTTTGTATTTTGAAGATAAGTACTATGATTTACAAATTTTCGGTGGACATAATCTTCAAAATTTAATGGGAGCTATGCGAATAGGGGAATCTATTGGAATAAATCCTCATTCATTTTTTGAATCAGTTAAAACCTTTAAAGGGGCAGGAAAAAGATTACAGAAAATTGCTGAATCAAAAAACTTTACCATGTTTAAAGATTTTGCTCATTCACCCTCAAAATTAACTGCAACTACAAGAGCAGTTAAAGAGCAATTTTCTTCAAGGAAGGTAATTGCTTGTATGGAATTACATACATTTTCATCTTTAAAGAAAGAGTTTTTACCTCATTATAAAGGGACGATGGATCAAGCGGATGAAGCGATTGTTTATTTTAGTCATGAAGTTGTAAAGCATAAAAAGTTAGAGCCAATAACTGCTGAAATGGTGAAGAATGCTTTTGGAGGAAATGTGAAAGTGATGACTGAAACTTCAGAGGTTTTAAATTACATCAATGATCAAAAATGGAATGATTCTGTTTTATTGATGATGTCTTCAGGAACTTTTGATGGTATAGAGTATGAAAAATTAGGTGAACAAATTGTAGATTCATTATAAAATATAGATTTGATATTGGAAGATTTTAATTATTGAAATCTTCCAATATTAATTATCTTATTTTTGTCTAAAAACTACCTTTCTAAAAACCACGGTGATTAATACACTGTTTATAGTTGAATAAAGCAACATTGCAGCTAAAGCCATAATTCCAGTTGATTTAGGATTATATGCTCCAGCTGTATTTTTCAGAACGGCTTTTGTAATTTGCTTTTCTGTCATTACTTCAAAATCTGGATTTGTTTCTTTTAATTTCTTAAGTTTTACAGGGTTTTCTAAAACTTTTTTTAATTCAAAACTACTTTCAGCAATTTTATGTTTTGTAAAATCAGGGTCAATTTTTGAGTAATAAAAATAGATGAAAACACTCACTAAAATTGCATAAGGAACACCAGCACTTAAACCATTTTTAATATCTCTTAACGCATTACTATCTTCAGTATCTCTTCTTTTTTGAAGATATAAACCAACTGTAATTGCAAGAATTAGAAATAACATATTAATAAGAAGAGACGGTTTTAAAGAATCTTCTGAAGTAACACCCATTCCAAAAATACTTAGTTTAACAAGTATCCAAGCAAATGCAGATATGATCCCAACTTTTAATGTAATTCGCATAATAACTTTATTTTTGATGTTTAATTTTTTATGATAAATTATTATCGTTGTGAATTAATAATTTAACATCAAAGATCAAACATTTGACAATACTATCTATTCATTGAAACTAAAAACTCTTCATTCGAAAGAGTTGTTTCCATATTGTTTTTTAAGAATTCCATAGCTTCAACTGGATTCATATCTGAAATGAATTTACGAAGAACCCAAATGCGTTGTAAAATATCTTTTCCTAATAATAAATCATCACGTCTTGTACCAGAAGCTACTAAATCAATAGCTGGGAAAATACGGCGATTCGCAATTTTACGATCCAATTGTAACTCCATGTTACCTGTTCCTTTGAATTCCTCAAAGATAACTTCGTCCATTTTGGAACCTGTATCTGTTAAAGCAGTTGCTAAAATTGTAAGAGAACCTCCGTTTTCAATTTTACGAGCTGATCCAAAGAAACGTTTTGGTTTATGAAGAGCATTTGCGTCAACACCTCCTGAAAGTACTTTTCCTGAAGATGGAGATACAGTATTGTATGCCCTAGCTAAACGTGTAATTGAATCTAAAAGAATACAAACATCGTGACCACATTCTACCATACGTTTTGCTTTTTCAAGCACCATATTGGCAACTTTTACGTGTCTGTCAGCTGGCTCATCAAAAGTGGAAGCAATAACTTCCGCTTTTACACTTCTCGCCATATCTGTTACCTCTTCAGGACGTTCATCTATTAATAAAACAATTAAATAAGTTTCTGGATGATTAGCAGCAATTGCATTCGCCACATCTTTTAATAACATTGTTTTACCTGTTTTAGGTTGAGCAACGATTAATCCACGCTGACCTTTACCTATTGGAGCAAACATATCCATAACTCTTGTTGAAAGAGATTCTTGTTTATGACCTGTTAATTTAAACTTTTTATCAGGAAATAAAGGAGTTAAATATTGAAATGGAACTCTATCTCTAATATAAGAAGGATGGCGACCATTGATAGAATCAACTTTAACTAAAGGAAAGAATTTTTCACCTTCTCTTGGTGGTCGAATAGAACCTTTAATTGTATCACCTGTTTTAACTCCAAATAATTTAATTTGACTTTGAGAAACATATACATCGTCTGGAGATGGTAAATAATTATAATCTGAAGAACGTAAGAAACCAAAGCCTTCTGCAGCAACTTCTAAAACACCTTCAGCAGTGACTACACCAACTAAATCATACATCTCTTCCTCTTTTTCTCTTTCGATTTGTTGAGGAGTCTTGTTTTGATTTGGATTATTATTTTGTTGTGGTTTGTTCTGTTGCTGATTTTGTTGCTGGTTATTTTGGTTTGGATTCGGATTCGTATTTGGATTCTCTTTTCTGTAACTCGGGTGATTTGGATTATTTGAATTTGGGTTTCTATTCTGAGTTTTATCAAATCCAAGTTTTTGATTTGGAATTACTTTTGGTTCAGTAGTAACCTGTTTATTTTCAATTCCAGCAGCGGCATTTTCTGCAGCTTGTTTTAATATTTTACTTGGATGTGGGTTTGGTTTGTTTGGTCGTTTTTCTAAAGCAGGTTTTTCTGAAATTTCAGTTTTTACTTCTTCAACTATAGGCGAAGCAGACACAACAGGTTGACCTACAACTACCTCTTCAATTATAGTAACCTTTTTAATCGTTCGATTTCTTTTAGGCTTTTCAACATCAGCTGTGATAGGTTCTACAACTATTTCAGTTTTTGTTTCAGTTATAACTTGAGCTGGTTTAACTTTTTCAGTTTTAACTTTAATTATTTTAATTGGTTTCTCAACTGTTTCAAAAGAAACTATTAAGTTAATTAAGTCTGCTTTTTTTAACGATTCAAAATTTGGAATAGCTAATTCTTTTGCAATTCCTTTTAAATCAGGGAGTTTTTTGCTCTCTAAATCTTTTTTATCCATAAAAATGATAAATGTATATTTTTAAATATTGAGATGTTCTAACGAAAACGTTTGGATTTTTAAGTAAACAAAGGTTATTTTTTATTTACGCGTCACAATAGTACAAAATTTCTTTCTTACAGCAATAAAACTTTTTAAAAAAAAATAAAAAAATTGAATTTGTAAGGCTTTATTTAATAGGCTGAAATTAAAAATTCAATTCAAACTTTTATTATTTCTATATTTGAATCAAAAAATAATCAATATGAAGTCAATTTTTTCTACATTTTGGTACGTTAGTGCTTTTATGTTAGTTGGATGTTTGTTCTTTTTGGAAACATCCCTTCCCTTTATTAATCCAATCGTTTTTAGAAGTGTTCGATACATTTTAATGGCATTTTTATTTGTTGTTTCATTCAAACGAAAAAAAATGTCTTTGTGGATTTTTTCTGCAATGATAATCGGAATTGAAGTGGGTATTGATTTTCCTGATTTCGCAAAAGAAATGTCGCGTTTTGGAACGATCTTTTTACGTTTAATTAAATCGTTAGTTGCTCCGTTAATTTTCGCTACGTTAGTTGTTGGTATTGCTGGACATAGTAATATCAAGCAAGTTGGTCGAATGGGTTTAAAAAGTATATTGTACTTTGAAATTGTAACTACGATTGCGTTGTTTATTGGATTGTTAGCTATAAATGTTAGTCAGGCAGGAGTAGGTGTTCATGCTGAAAAAAGAGCAGCGGATATAGAGAAATCAACTGAATTATTGAAGCAAACAGAAGCGCCTAAAGATCATCTAATTGAAATTTTCCCTGAAAATATAGCTAAGTCAATCAGTGAAAATAATGTATTACAAGTTGTTGTTTTTTCAGTGATTTTTGCGATTGGATTAGGAATGGTAAAACACGAAACGCATAAAAAAACGATGTTAAATTTCTTTGAAGGGTTAAGTGAAGTGATGTTTAAATTTACTGACATTGTGATGTATGTTGCTCCATTAGCAGTTTTTGGCGCTCTATCAAGTACCGTTGCTAAATCAGGTGTTGACGTATTAATGAATCTTCTTAAACTTGTTGGAACCTTATATGTAGCTTTAATTGTTTTCGTTTTAACCGTATTTTTACCAATTGCATTATTAGCAAAAATTCCAATTAAACGTTTTTTAATGGCTATTTCTGAGCCGGTTTCTTTGGCTTTTGCTACTGCTAGTAGTGAGGCTTCTTTGCCAATAGCAATGGAAAAATTAGAGCGATTTGGAGTAGCAAAAAAAGTGGTAGCTTTTGTTTTACCTACTGGGTATAGTTTTAATTTAGATGGAACTACTCTTTATTTATCTTTAGCAACCGTTTTTATAGCTCAAATGTGTGGAGTTAATTTACCTATAGGCGAACAAATAGGTATTTGCTTAGTTTTGATGCTTACAAGTAAAGGTGTTGCTGGTGTCCGTGGCGCTTCTTTTGTCATCTTAGCTGGCGCAGTAGGCTCTATAAAAGGTCTAAATGCCGAACAAGCGAGTGTTATTTTAGCAGTTGATGCCTTGATGGATATGGGTAGAACAAGTGTAAACGTTCTTGGAAACTGTTTAGCATCTGTCGTAATCGCGAAAAGTGAAGGTGAATTTGATATGGAGATAGCTACTGGTAAAAAGGAATATGAAGCTTTTGAATATTTCCATAAGTAGTAATTTAAATAAAATATTATAAGTTAACTGTCTTATAACCAGTTAATTGTTTATTTAGTGGTTGAAATGTATATTTAACCGATTGGAGAATTCCCTTTGAATTATGATTGGGCCTATACGAATGCAATTCATTCTTTTATTTATCAAGGGAAAATTCATTTTTCTAACATGATTGCGATTCCATTTTTAACTCAATATTTGATTGGAATTGGTGTAACCAAATTATTCGGTTTTTCTATAAACGGTTAAAATCAATAAAAAATCGATTAATTGGCTTTTTTCATCGTTTAGTTGATGTTTTTATTCTGTTTAAATTGGTTTTTTCGAAATTAATCTATAATTTCAAATACTAAGCTTTAAATTAATTTAAGATGATACGATTTTTATCAGTTTCAGTAGTATTATGTTTTTCAATTACGCTATTTTCTCAAATAATATATCCAGGAGCTCCAACGGTTGGCTCTGTTGAAATAGTGTTTGATTATTCTGTTTCAAAATGCAATACGATAGATATACCAGACGCTCCAACAAGAGTTTTTCGCGACGCTTATGGTAACATAAATTTAATGGCTTCTCATTATACTAGTTGGAGAATGACGGGTGCAAATTTCACTTCTTTAACAAAAGATTGTGTACCTGTAATGACCTCAGATTCAGATTCAGATCCTTCGAAATTCAATGATAAAGAATGGATTTCTTCAACTTATACCGAAGATGGGACAACAGTTCACGCATTAATTCACGACGAATATGTTCCTTGTGGTAACTGGAATAATTGCTGGTATAACGGAATCACATATGCCTCTTCAACGAATGGAGGTCAAACATATTCTCATACTACTGCTCCAAGTAATTTGGTGGCAACTTCTCCTTATCAATCTCCTTATCCAACGGTTCATACTCCTTTTGGGGTTTTTGGTGGATCAAACATTATAAAAAAAGATGGGTATTATTATGTTCTTGTTCATTTGGAAGCACATTTATTACAAGATTGGGGAACTGGAGTAATAAGAACAAATAATCTAAGTGATCCAACAAGTTGGAGAGGTTGGGATGGTTCGGGATACAATGTTGAATTTGTTAATCCATATACTGCCTCAGGATACAATGTTGCAGATAAAGTATTAGCTCCAGTTTCTAGAGATCGTATTGCTAAAATGTGTTCTAGTTTAACGTTTAATACTTATTTTGGAAAATACATGGTTGTGGATTATACCAATAGTCTTGTTAATGGAGTAATGACCTATGGATTCTTCTATGCCTTATCTGATGATTTAATTAATTGGTCGTATCCTCGCTTGATTTTGCAAACTACTTCAACTTGGGCAATTGGAGGGTCTTTATACCCTTCAATCATTGATCATACTGATGTTACAAGAAATTTTGAACAACCTGGACAAACGTGTTACATGTATTATACAAAATGGAATTCTGGAACGTATGATAGAGATTTATTGAGGGTTCCTTTGACGTTTAATAAAGAAATTGTTAATTCATTTGTAGTAAACAGTACCACTGATTTATCCGATAAAACTCCTGGTGATGGAATTTGTTTAACAACAGGTGGAGTTTGTTCACTTCGAGCTGCTTTGGAAGAATCAAATGCGCGTCCACCTTACGATTTTTATGATATTACTCCAATGCCAATTACCTTTGCTATTTCTGGTACAGGAGTAAAAACAATCACTCCAACTATAGACTATTCTGAAATTTTTTATCCAATCAACGTAAATGGATATACTCAAACTGGTGGGGCTGAAAATACAAATGACTTCAATTTAGGATTGAATACGGCAATAAAAGTAAAAGTAGATGGCATCAATACTGGAGGAACTTTTGCGTTTCATTGCGGAAATAATACATTAAAAGGACTTTCTCTAGTGAATGGAAATATTGATTTTTTATATGAGGAAGGATATTCTAAAAGCAAAGATAATAATACTATTCAAGGTTGTTTTATTGGAATGAGCACCAACGGAGTATCGCCATCGGATGCTGCATTACATTTTAATAATCAAGATTTAAATAGTATTGGAGGAACAACCAATGCGACTCGTAATTTAATTGGAGGCGGAATTATTTTTGAAAAATCAGATTCTAATTCAGTTTTCGGGAATTATTTTGGAACAACTTTAACGGGTGTTTCTTCTAGCGGAAGCATTGCTAATGGTATTCAAATTTTAGATTCATCTTCTTATAATTTTGTTGGAGGAACAAATGCTATGGAACCCAATTTAATTTCAGGTGGAAATCGAGGCGTGATGATTCAAGGGGTGGGGGCTAATGGAAATGAGGTTGTAAATAATTTAATTGGATCAACTATTGATGGAGTTACCCCTTTAGGAAATCAAAATGCAGGGATTTTATTATCAAATGGTACATCTTCCAATATCATTTCTGGAAATGTAATTATGGCAAACTCTTCGGATGAAGCAGGAATTTGGATGGATAGCACATTTAACAATACGATTAAATCAAATTACATAGGAACCAGTGCTAATCAGTTTGCAGTTGCAGGAAATGGAAATGCGGGAACTTATAGTGCCGGTATCTTCTTAATGAATGAAAGCGCAAATAATATGATTGGCGGAGTTAATTCAGTGGATGGAAATGTAATTGCAAATAATGTTTTTGGAATTCTTTTAGAATCAAACACAGGTTTTGGTAATTCATTTAAGTCAAATATATTTTATAATAATACTGAAATGGCAATTGATATAGATGCAGATTATACTCCTTCTGGTTTAGATGTATTAGATGTAGATTCAGGACCAAATGGAACTCAAAATTATCCAATTATTACAAGTTCGTATGTAACTTCTTCACAAATTTCAATTGTTGGAACTTTTAATTCAAAAGCAAATACAGCGTATACAATTCAATATTATTCTAATGTAAGCTGCAATCAATCAGGAAATGGGGAAGGTAAAATGTTAATTGGTAATCAAATAATAACAACCAATTCTTCTGGAAATGCAACAATTAATATTTCATTTTCTGCTGTTATTCCAGTTGGAAGTTTTATTACTTGTTTAGCGACTGATAATCTAAATTCCACGTCAGAATTTTCGGAATGTTTATTGACACAAGCAGCAACTGCTCCTTCAACTCCTATTATTTCCACTTCGAGTGGTCTGTCTTTTTGTCAAGGTAATTCAGTAACGTTAACATCTTCAACAGCAACTTCTTATTTATGGTCAACTGGTGCAACAACTCAATCGATTGTAGTTTCTATTGCAGGAAATTATAGTGTTACTGTTTATAATGCACAAGGATTATCAGCATCTTCAATTAATACTTCTGTCGTAGTGAATCCAATTCCAATTGCACCAACTACAACTGATGTTAGTTATTGTTTAAATAGTCCTGCATTGTCTTTACAAGCAACAGCAATCAGTGGTAATCATTTGAATTGGTATGGTTTGAATTCTTCTAGTGGTATCGCATCTTTAATTGCTCCAACTCCTAATACATCAAGTTCAGGTACAACTAAATATTATGTTTCACAAACTTCTAATTCCTCAAATTGTGAAAGTGTTAGAGCTTTTATAGTTGTAACAATCAATCCATTGCCAAATTCACCAATTGTTTCAAATGTGAATTATTGTTTAAATGACAATACAAGTTCTTTAACAGCATCAGTTTTATCTGGAAACACATTAAATTGGTATGGAACAAATCAAACAGGAGGTACTTCTTCTTTAATTTCTCCAATACCAACATCTAATTTAACTGGAACAACAACATATTATGTCTCTCAAATAACAATTTCTTCGGGATGCGAAAGTAGTAGAGCTTTTATTACTGTGAATATAAATTCTTTACCAAACGTTAGTGCAGGTATTGATAAAGTAATTTGTTCAGGAAATACAATTTCTTTATCAGGTACTGGTGCTACTAGTTACATTTGGGATAATGGTATTTCAGATGGTGTTTTATTTACGCCTAATGTCGGAACTTTAACTTATTCTGTTACAGGTACAGATGTAAATTTATGTACTAACACTGATCAAATGAATTTAACAGTGAATTTAACTCCATTAAAACCTGTTATTACTCAGATTGGAGGAATTTTACATTCAACATCAACTATTGGTAATCAATGGTCTTTAAGTGGAAATACTATCGTAGGTGCAATTTCTGATACATACTCTCCAAGTCAAGATGGTATTTATACAGTAACAGTAACATCGAATGGCTGTTCTTCAACTTCATTAGAATTTAATTACTCAACTACTGGTTTGTTTGATCTCGTAAATCAGACTAACTTAATTGTTTCACCAAATCCAAGCTCAGGTAAATTTTCAATTTTATGTGAGAATTTAGATGTTAAATCAATGAAAATATACAATGCATCAGGAATGATTATTTATTCTCAAAATGGAATTATTTCAGAAATTGACTTGACAGGAAATTCTAGAGGTGTTTACTTTTTAAAACTTGAACTTGATGCTCAAACTATTTTCAGGAAATTGATAATTCAATAGAAAGCATATTATTTTCTGAGTATTTTTCTTTATCCTATCATTTTGCCCCATTTTTATGTTCTCAACAGCAAGTAATTATGATTATTTCAGAATTAACGATGCTAAATGGAATGTACTTAATGATTTGACAAATAAGAAATTAGTTTTACCTCAAACTATTGATGGAGGATTTGAGTTTAATGGTTGGTATTTATCAGAATCAATAAACTATGATCCATCAAATGAAGGAAGATGGTGGTGGATAGCAAATGATGAATATATTAATTCTCCTAAAAAAAGAAAAGGTTATAAAATTGAAAAGAGGATACCTTTTAAAAATAGTTTTTCTTATCCATTTGATGAATTGTATGTTTTGAAGATAGAGAACTAAATTTATTTTTTTAATAATTTTTCGCTTTCTTCCAAATGCTTAATGAAATCTTTTTCTACCCTTGATAATTCATTTTGTTGTTGTACTTGAAATTTAGAATATTCAATTTTTGCTTTATCAATCGCATCAATGTGACTAACTTTTCCCGAATGAGATAAAATTTCATTACCAGTCATTTTTATAAAATCATCTAAACGATTGATCCAATCTTTCATATACATTGGTTTGCGATTTAAAGCTTGTAATTCTGCCAATTCTAAATACGCGGAAACCATTCTGTTTAAAATGTTTATCTCTTCTTCGGTTAAATAATTTTTTGCTATTTCTGTTTCTTGATAGCTTGGGGTAACTCCTTTGAAAGTAGTTAAACCTAAATTTGGTTTTGTCGAATCAATTCGGTTAAAAATAACTTCTGCAGCAGTGTTTCCGTGAGCGGCCCAATGCATTTTATTTTGAACCGTTTTAAAGAAAAGGGAAGAAGTATCGCTGTTTGCTTCGTAATCGATACTTGTGGAATAAATGTCTAAAACTTTACTCCAAAATACTTTTTCAGATGAACGAATATCTCGAATACGAGCTAATAATTCCTCAAAATAATTCCCTTTTCCTTGATTTTTTAACAATTCATCATTAATAGTAAAACCTTTAATGATATACTCTTTCAAGCGTTGAGTAGCCCAAATTCTAAACTGCGTACCTTGAAGAGATTTTACACGATAACCAACTGATATGATAACATCTAAGTTGTAATAATTTTTTGGTTTTGTAGAAAAATCGGAAATTCCGATTTTTCTACAAGAAGTTTCTTTTTCAAGTTCATTCTCATTGAAGATATTGAGAATATGTTCGTTAATTGTAGATCGAGATTTTGAGAATAACTCACTCATTTGATCGATTGTTAACCAAACTGTTTCATCTTCTAAATGCGTTTCTATTTTAGTAACCCCATCCTGTGTTTGGTAAATTATAATATTTGATTGATCCATTTTGAAATTTCTTTTAGATTATTTAATAATCAAATATAAGATTAATTTTTAGTCAATAAAAGTTTTAGAGAATTAATTTACCAAATGAAATGAAATATAATTCAGTTCTAAATTCCAAAACTTTGTGTCCCTCCGTGAATTTACTCCGTGAAAATCTGTGGTTAAAAAAAACTCAAACTTTCCCTTTCAAAAATTCACCTGTATAATTTCCTTTTTCCAACACCAATGACTCAGGTGTTCCTTCGAAAATAATATTTCCACCTTTTTCTCCTCCTTCAGGACCGATATCTATTATCCAATCAGAACATTTAATTACTTCGGTATTGTGCTCAATTACGATTACAGAATGGCCTGCGTTGATTAACTCATTAAACGCGATAATTAACTTATTAATATCATGAAAATGAAGTCCAGTTGTTGGCTCATCGAAGATAAATAGAGTAGAAGGAGTGCTACCACCTTTGGCTAAAAAGGAAGCTAATTTGATTCGTTGCGCTTCACCACCACTTAATGTACTAGAAGATTGACCAAGTGAAACATAACCCAAACCAACATTAACTAATGGTTGAATTTTTTCAACGATTTTTTGCTCCAATCTATCGTTTCCTTCTTTAAAAAAGTCTAAAGCTGATTGAATATCCATTTCAAGAATATCAGCGATGTTTTTGCCTCTGTATTCTACTTCTAAAGTTTCAGATTTATAACGTTTTCCATTGCAATTATCACACGGTAAATGAACATCTGCCATGAATTGCATACCAACTGTAATTTCTCCTTCTCCTTCACAAACTTCACATCTTCCGCCTTCTACATTGAAACTGAAAAAACCAGGCTTGTATCCTCTGACTTTGGAAATTTGTTGTCTACAAAATAAATCACGAATATCATCGAATGCTTTTACATAGGTGATTGGATTACTTCGAGAAGATTTACCAATAGGATTTTGGTCAATAAATTCTACTGCTTTTACCATTTTAAAGTCGCCAGATAATTCAGAGAAATTTCCTTGAAAATCACCAAATTGGCCTAGTTCTTTTCGAATAGCTGGATAAAGAATGTCTTTTATTAAAGTCGATTTTCCAGAACCACTAACACCTGTAATACAAACCAAGCTATTTAATGGAATATTGACTGAAACGTTTTTTAAATTATTCTGACGTGCACCTTTAACGGTTAATTTATTGTTTGATGTTCTTCGTTTTTTAGGAACAGGAATTACTTCTTTTCCTGTTAAATATTTAGCTGTTAAACTATTCTCACTATTAATTAGTTGACTGAAATCTCCTTGAAAAACAACTTCGCCACCATAAATCCCGGCCATTGGACCGATGTCGATGATTTCGTCTGCTGCTTTCATCATTTCTTCTTCATGTTCTACTACTATAACCGTATTGCCTAAATCACGCAAATTTTTAAGGACTTGTATTAATCGATGGGTATCTCTTGGGTGAAGTCCGATACTAGGTTCATCTAATATATACATCGAACCAACTAAACTACTTCCGAGTGAAGTTGCTAAATTTATTCGTTGAGATTCTCCTCCAGATAAAGAATTCGATTGACGATTTAATGTTAAATAGCCTAATCCTACTTCATTCAAGAAAGCCAAACGATTGACAATTTCCGGTAAAATACGTTTTGCAACTTGCCTATCGTAATCGTTTAATTCCATTTTTTGAAAGAAACCTAAACTATCTGATACAGGCATTAAAACAACATCTGTAACCGATTTTTGATTGACTAAAACATAATTAGCATCTTTTCTCAAACGTGTTCCTTTACAATCAGGACATTCAGTTTTACCTCTATAGCGAGATAGCATTACACGGTATTGAATTTTATAGGTTTGGGATTCTAAAAATTTAAAAAATTCATTTAATCCAGTAAAGTATTTATTTCCTTCCCATAAAAGTTGATATTCCTTTTGAGTTAATTCATCAATCGCTCTATGTATTGGAAAATCAAACTTTTTCGCATTGAAAACTAATTGATTCAGGTATTCTCCCATCGTTTCACCTTTCCAAGGAAAAATAGCACCTTCGTAAACAGAAAGACTTCGATTAGGGAAGACTAAATTAGGGTCAACACCAATTACTTGACCAAAACCTTCACATTTTTTACATGCTCCATACGGATTGTTGAATGCGAAAAAATGTTCACTTGGTTCTTGAAATTCCATTCCATCTAATTCAAATTTGGTTGAAAATGGAACAATCGTATCAGATTCAGGAAGAAAAATATCACAAATTCCTTCTCCTTCAGTAAAAGCTAATCCAATTGAATCGCTCATTCGACCGTTTTCATCTTCGTCAGAAAAGTCAATTTTAATTCGGTCGATTAACAAATAAGCATCTTCAATATTTGTTGGAATATTTTTTAAAACTTCCTCAATATCAAGTGTTTCCTTATTTAGAAATAAACGAACATATCCTTGATCTTTCAACAGATTTAATTGACGTTCAATTCCGTATTTTTTAAAACCTATAATAGGAGCTAAAATCATTGCTCTTTGTCCTTCGTGCGTTTTAAAGAAATCTACAACATCAGCAACAGTATGTTTTTTAACCTCAAGTCCTGAAATAGGGGAGAACGTTTTCCCAACTCGGGCAAATAATATTTTTATATAATTGTAAATTTCAGTACTTGTTCCAACAGTTGATCGAGGATTATTTGAAATTACTTTTTGTTCAATCGCAATCGCAGGAGAAATTCCTTTTATATAATCAGTTTCAGGCTTGTCCAATTTCCCTAAAAACTGACGAGCATAAGAAGATAAACTTTCAATATAACGTCTTTGACCTTCAGCATAAAGTGTATCAAATGCCAATGAAGATTTTCCAGAGCCAGATAAACCTGTAATGACAGTTAATTTTCCATGTGGAATTTTAACATCTAGATTTTTAAGATTGTGAACTCGAGCTCCTTTAATTTCAATGTATTTCTGCATAATTGAACTTTTTCTGAATGATGTTTTCAAAGATAGTTATTTTGATTACAGATTGTCAGTTTGCAGATTACAAATTTGGTATTAATCTGTAATCTATATTTTTTAATTTGCAATCTATTAATCAATGAAATCTACACTTAAAATAAAAAAGTAAATAAAAATTTGGACCTTGACATTTTTTATGTATTTTCGTATTAATAATTAAAAAGCGATAAGCCTATAGATATAATTCTACTCTTTTAAATTTTAGTACGAACAAATTGTTTTACTTCTAAACGAGTGAATTATGATTAATAAGCAAACAGAAGATCGCGATCTCATTAACGCATATATAAAAGGAAATGAAAAGGCATTCGAAATCCTTTTGATGCGTCATAAAAATAAGATTCACCGTTTCATTGGAATGAAACTACGTGATACTGATTTAACAGAAGATATTTTTCAAGAAACTTTCATTAAGATTATAAATACACTGAAATCAGGTGCTTATAATGAAGAAGGAAAGTTCTTGCCATGGGCGATGCGAATAGCACATAATTTAGTAATTGACCATTTTAGAAAATCTTCAAGAGTTCGATTGATTTCTGAATCTTCTTCAAAGAGTGATGATTTCAATATTTTTTCAACGCTAAAGTTAACGGATGAAAATATTGAACAATCAATTACGAGAGGTGAATTAGAATCTCAAATGGTTGGTTTAGTTGAGTATTTGCCTGATACACAAAGAGATATTTTAAAGATGCGAATTTTCCAAGATTTATCTTTCCAAGATATTTCAGAAATGGAAAATATCAGTATCAATACCGCATTAGGGAGAATGCGCTACGCACTAATTAATTTGAGGAAATTAATTGAAAAACATGAAATGGTGGTGGAATTTTAATTATCATTCATTAATTGTAGGGACAGGGCATGCCCTGTCCCTACAAT
>CAMDMY010000028.1 GCA_945902775.1 Chryseobacterium gleum
GATTCATATAATTTTATGGGAAGTATTTACACGTCAACTGGAAAAAATGATATTGCCGCGGAAAAAGTTTCTTTATCGTTTAAATTAGCTAAATCAAATGGTTATAAGAAAGGTATGGTTGATTCGTATAATATTGATGCATGGAACAAAAAAGAATTATTTACTGATAGTAATATGATTGTTGTAGATATACTTTCACAAGCTAAAACTGCTCTCACAATGTCTATGGATATTGGATATAAAGAAGGAATAGCAGAAGCTTATAACAATTTGGAAACTTTTTATGAAAATAAAAAAGAATATAAAATGGCAAATAAATATGCGAAATTAGCGTTATCACTTGCTGATTCTATCGGCTATACAATGGTAGTTGCTGATGCTTTAAATGATTTAGGTGACATTTGTTTTAAATACCATAATAATGCAGATTCAGCGATTTACTATTACAAACTATCAATTGAAAAAGCAAAGTTTGGAAGTTATAATGATTGCGGTATTTACAAGGAAGGTATAGTAGATTCTTACAATAAAATTGGGAATGTTTATTTAAAGAAAAAGAAAAAAGATAGTGCATTTGAAAATTTCTTTCACGCACTTGAATTTGCTAAAGAAATTGATTACGAAGAAGGAATAAAAAATGCAAAAGATGGAATTAGTTTAACTAAGGGTGAATTACCATCAAAAGGAAAATCAAGAAAGCTTAAAATAATTAATTGAAAAAAATATAGGTATAACAGTATTTTTGAATAATTCAAAGGTTTTAAATATTTAATTATTTCAGTTTTTAATTGATTTTTTCAACTTAAAAACTCTGTTTCATATTTAAGTTGAATACTATGTTAACGAAAAAATATATAATTAAATTTATCTACTTTTATATATCAAGTAAGATTATTATTTATTTATTATCATTTATAATGAATATTAATTTTCTTCAAATTTTTAAAATTGAAGATCTTGGAAACCCAGATTTAGAGTGGAATGATTTACATTATAAAACTGTAGATACTCAAAATGATTCAAATTACACAAGAGAAAAAAGTGTTGTATTAATAAATTCAGGCACACTTGATGAAGATTCTTTTCGATTAGAGTTAGCTCAAGTTATTTCAAAAATTAAACAATTTAATCCAAAATCAATTGGAATAGATATCGATTTTGATAATGATTCAAAAATTGGAACAAAAGAATTAATAAACGTAATAAATTACGATACAAGAATTGTAGTAGCTAGTGATACAACTACAAATCGTAAATTCAAGGTTGATTTTAAAGCAAAAAAAGGGGTTGTAAATTTTCCTAATACGAATTATGGAAGTATTAGAAGTTATTTTAGTGATGATTCAACTTTTGGTCATAGGTTAGCGAAAATAGCCTATCCAAATAGAATTAAAAATGAATTATCTAAAAACAAAGAATTTACCATTCATTATTCAACTTTAGAAGGAGGAATTGCTAATTGTGATTCTTTTGCAACTACTGGAATTAATGATTTTAAATTCATAAATGCTGATAATTTATTAAATAAGCTTGATCAAGTTGAATTTTATAAAGATCAAATTAAAAATAAGATTATAATTATTGGACATTTAGGAGAAATTTTAAATGATTCAAATGATAAACATAGAGTACCTTGTGATACATCCCAATTTATTTTAAGAGATAAAAAAATGTATGGCGCTGTAATACATGCAAATGCAATCGAAAACATAATTCATCCATCTTCTCGTTATTTAGAACTTAACAAATTTGAAAATATGTTACTTGAGGAAATATTATTTATTATTTTTTTGTGTCTCTTATTTTGTGAATTTGGTAGATTAATCAATATTTTAATTTTAGTTATCTTGTCTATCATTTATATTATTTTTATTATTAAAATAATGGATTTTAAAATTTATATTAAGGTCTCTAATACTTTATTGTATTTACTTATAATAGAAGAATTTTACGATGTATTGCATCCTTATTATTTAAAGTTTTTAAAAAAATTAAAATTTGATAACCATGAAAAAAAATAAAATCATCTCTCTAAGTTTAGTATTAATTTCTTTTCTATTAAATGTAAACACTTTAAATTCTCAAACCATTTTTATCAAAATTAAAAAAGGGAGTATTTTTAAAAATAATGATAAATTAATATCTGAAACATCAATTTTTAAACTCGATAAGAATGATACATTAAAAGTTGAAAGAGCAATTGTTGTTGCTCAAATAGATAAATCGTATATAGAGATTCCTAAAAGATCAAAACCTTATACTTTTAAGGATATAGCAAGTTTAAAAACTTCAGACAAAAAGACAAAAAAATCGTCTTTAAGTGTATTTGATGCCGTTCTTACAAATTCCTTACAAAAGAACACTAAAAATGTTGGTTTAGTAACTCGAGGTTTCAGTAGAGATGCAGGATTTTTCTCTCCATCAGATAGTTTGTATATATTATCAGATACAGTTTTACTTGACTTTGGAAACGAAAACACGAATCTTTTGTCAAATTTAATTGTTAAAAATATTGAAACTGGGAAAGTATATTATGATGATAAACCTATTTATAATGAGGTTGCTCTAATCGATTTACCAACTGGTGAATACTCTTGGGTTTATACAATGTCAATAAACGAGAATAATAAAAAGTCAACATCTATTTATGAAAATATTTTTAGGATTCCTAATAGTGAATTTAAATCCGATTTTTATAAAAAATATGATTCTTTCAAAACTTTTTTAAATGATGAAACTGGTTTTACCGAAGATTTAAAAACCATCTTGATAAAAGAGTTTTATGAAAATGAAATGGTGTTTTTAAATGAGTAATAAGTGAAATCTAAAATTTTTTATTCAATATAATTTTTAAAATTCTTATTTTCATTTTATAATTTATCTTTTTTGAATATTTGGAAAATCAATACTATTTAATCTGATGAATTTCAAGTATTATTACATATATATTAGATAAAACTGAAAATGAATGAGCAAAAATAACATCTCTTTCATCATTTTAAATTGATAAATAAGTTGAAATTTGACTGTGTTGATTAAAAATAAAAACTAAAGACTAATAAACTCCAGCCTCCAAAAACATACGGTCAACATCTTTACAATCTACCATTTTATCGACGATTGCGTCAACATCAATCAACGGGATATTTGGGAAAATATCATCGATGTAAATCTCTTTCGAATTAATATAACCAACTAAATCCCATTCAAAAGGGTGAATTTTCTGTGTAGTGTATTATTAAAAGATTATATGATGAAGTTTCTTTATCGCTTGAAAACGAAGATTTAGGAAAAGCCTTCAATGAGAAAATAACTTCAAAATCAGGTGTTCGATTAATTAATTTTGAAAATTTCAAAAAAACTCTTTTTAACTTACAGGCTTATCGGGATAGTGTCTCGATACTTTCTAAATTTTAAGACATCCAATTCTAACGATTCTTCTTAAAATTCTCAGCTTGTTCAAAAATCTCTTTGTACACTTCATCTCGATCAACTGGGGGATAACCATTGTCAGCCAACAAGATAATTAAGTCAACTTTTAATTCTGCTCTAATATCTTCTCGTTTTGACCAATCTGTGTATTTAGCTAAATCATCAACTACTGTCTTAACTTCTTTAGATAGATGTATCAATTTGTCTTCGGGATAATCAAAATCGTATTTGTGGGCTAGTTCTTTTAGAATATCATAAAATGCTTTTTCTTCGAAATCTATTCCCATTTCTTTGAAAGAATCTTTTTCATCCTTTAAGGCATAATAAAGATTGATAATTTCGTCCGTAAATTCTTCTAAAACAATACTATTTAGAACGTCATTCTCTTTTCGTTCGTTGTATTTATCGACTATGAACTTTAATTTATCCGTGAAATTTACTCCTTGTATTTTATTGACTTTCGATAATTGACCGATTGCTTTTGCAAGTAATTGTTGTAATAGTTTAATCTTCGTATGAGGTAATTTTATTTTGTTGATTTTCTCCAAGTAATCGTCTTCGAAAATGTCTATTTCTTTTGCTGTATCGTCTCCTAGTTTGAAAATATCTTGAACTCCTTCGCTTTCGATGGCTTCTTTTATCATTTCTCTTACCTTCTTATTCATTTGCTCTGTGTCTGGAGCATTTCCTTTGGTAAGTTTATATACTATCGAACGTATAGCTAAGTAAAAATGAATATGATTACGTTGATCTTGTGTGAACTCATTTGCTCCTGAACATATATCGTAACCCGATTTCAAACGTTTCACGATGTCCATGAATCGTTTTTCTTTTTCTTGCGTTACTAATACAAATTCAGCTCCTTTATTAAGTGTTTCTAATTGCTGTAATGCTGTTCCGTTGAAATAGTATATAGTATCGAATGTATGAAAAATATTTGCTAATAAATCTAGTTGGTCTTTTACAATGATGATGGATTGAGTGATGTCTTCAAAATTGGTTCCATCCAACTTACTGTACATTGCCAATGCTAAATTCATTTCTTTTTTGATACCTATGTAATCCACAACCAATCCTTTTTCTTTTCCTTCAAATTTTCGGTTGACACGTGAAATTGTTTGAATCAAATTGTGTCTTTGAATTGGTTTGTCAATGTATATGGTATCTAAGAATGGAACGTCAAATCCTGTTAGCCACATATCTACTACGATGGCAATTTTAAAGTTTGATTTTTCATTCTTGAATTGACGGTCTAATTCTTTTCTATATTCCTTTGTACCAAGCATATTGTACATGTCTGCTTCATCATCTTGACCTCTTGTCATGATCATTTTAACACGTTCCATTGGCTTGATTTCTTTCTGCTCTTTTTCTGTTAATTCTACTCCGTCTTCAGCTATTTTGATTTCTTCCCATTCTGGACGAAGTGCGATTATTTCTTGATACAAATTCCATGCTATTGGACGACTACTACATACAAACATTGCTTTTCCTTTTATAGTAGAACCTTCGTTTACACGGTTTTCATAATGTTTTACAAAATCTTCTGCAATGGCTTTTATTCTAACTGGATCACCAATAATGGTGTTCATACTTGTTGTTGCTTGCTTACTTTCGTCTATTTGGTATTCGGATGCTCCTTCTCGAACACATTGGTCGTAATATTCTTCAATTTCTTTGACTTTATCGCTTTTTAAAACAACTTTTGCTGCTCTTCCTTCATAGACTAATTTTACCGTGATTTCATCTTTTACAGATTCTGTCATAGAATAAGAGTCTACAATTTCTCCAAACACATCAAGTGTTGAATCTATTGGTGTTCCTGTAAATCCTACGTAAGTTGCATTTGGTAAAGAGTCGTGAAGGTATTTAGCAAAACCGTAGGTCTTTTTAACGCCATAAGTTGATATTACTAATTTTTGATCTAGATTCGTTTGACTTCTATGTGCTTCATCTGAGATACAGATTACATTTGTTCTGTCTGTCAATAAATCGGTGTCTTCTGTGAATTTATGAATGGTTGTAAGAAATACTCCACCGCTTTTTCGGTCTTGTAATTGTGCTCTTAAATCACTTCGACTTTCAACGCTGATTACATTTTGATCACCTAGATAATCTTTTGCATTTGTGAATTGACTTGCTAATTGATCGTCTAAATCAGTTCTATCAGTAATAATTACTAATGTTGGATTTTTGAAATCTTTACTTTTCATCAAAAGTCGAGAAAGATACAGCATGGTATAACTTTTTCCACAGCCTGTTGCTCCGAAGTAAGTACCACCTTTTCCATCGCCGTTTGGACGTTGGTGAATTTTTATATTCTCGTATAATTTTCTTGCAGCGTAATATTGTGGGTAACGACAAACTACTTTTTCGTCTTTTTTAGAAGTATCTGGTAAGTAGATGAAGTTATGAATGATGTCGCACAAACGTTCTTTATTCAACATTCCTTGCACCATAGTATACATTGAAGAAATACCGTCTACTTCGGTTTCAGAACCTGCTATTTTTCTCCAAGCATAGAAAAATTCATACGAAGCAAAAAACGAACCTGCTTTGTTGTTTACACCATCGCTAATTACACAAAAAGCATTGTATTTGAATAACTCAGGAATATCTCTTTTATACCGAACTGTTAATTGAACAAAAGCATCGTGAATCGTTGTATTTTCTTTGATGGCTGTTTTAAATTCAAAAACAACTAAAGGCAATCCGTTTATGTATAAAATTCCATCAGGAATACGTTTGTGGTAACCAATTATTTCTAACTGGTTTACAATTTTGTAGATGTTATTTTCAGTATTCGTATAATCTAAAAAATATACCCAAATATCTTTTTTACTTCGGTCTTCTCGTTTGAAAGCAAAACCATCTGAAATTAGTTTCATAATGGCTTTGTTACTTTCATATATATCGGATGAAGGATAACTCTCTAATCGACGAATGATTAACTGAACTTCTTGTTCTGTTATTTCTTCATCTTCGTATCGTGATAATAAATAAGCTTTTAAATCTTCTTTAATGAGGACATCTGATGGCTCACGATGAATGCTTGAACCGAAAACGTGCGGAATTTCTTCTTGTTTTAGAAGTTCAATAAATGCTTGTTCGAGTTGGGCTTCAGTGAATTTCATCTTTTAATTTTCATTTAAAATCGTACAAGAACATTTATATTATATCTAAATGATTCTTTTTAAAGCTATGTTCAATAAAATCAATTGTTTTCATTTTATTTACTTAAAACAAATATAACAAAATGCCTAGTTTATTTATTAAAACTGATGAAATGTTTCTTATTCTTAATTAGAACTAATTTGGAAAGTTGTTGATTTAATATTATCTTAATTAAGAGAAGACTGACCATGGATTTTCATATCGCAAACATTTATTATTTTTTCTTATGAAATAAGAGTGAAAATTTTCATAATTCAACTTATTTAGATAAAAAGAGGTAAAATAAGTAGATTTAAATCTATCTATTTTACCAATTTAGTTATAAATAAGATTTTTTTAGTTCTATTTCCTTCTTATTTTATTGCGGGGGAAATGATTTGTTATTCTAACAAAAACTTTTCTTCCCATTCAGAAATATCTTTATTAGGATAAAATTCACGAATTGCTTTAAGAGTAACATCTGCAAAATCAGTTCGAATTTTAGAAACTACAAAATCTGCAAAGTTTTCTAATTGTTCAATAGTAATAGTATAATCTATGCTTCCAAAGTGAACATAATCTTTTACATCATTTCCACGTTTCATTGCTTTGAATTGAGCATTTTCTTTAAGCAATTCTATTAATTTTTCTTTCTTTGCTCTATCATCACGTTTTAATTCTAAGATAAGTGTAAATTTCAATTCCCCATTTAAAATTGGTTTTGTGATAATTGTTAAATACGTATCAAGGTGATTTTTTTCATCCCAAAAGTTTTTCCAATCTAAGGTGTTCCCATAGGTTTGCCAACCAATTTTGTCTGCGATTAACTGTAATTGATTGTTTAAAAACTCTTGACCTGAAAGCAATGTTTCGTGTACTTTCTTTACTTTTTGTGCGTTCTCAAAATAAAATTTAGCCTGTTCGTTCATTTGGTAAGATTTACTTAAATTTTCAATTGTTTTAATAAAATCAGTGATGTATACTTTGTAATTTAAAGGAATCTCGTTTGAAAAACCTTTCGCTTTGATTTTAGTTAACCATTCAAGATGTGTGATATTGATGAATTTATCTTTTACGGTTAATGGAATACCATGTGGCTCAAGGGTTAATAAAACACCTACTTTTTCTTCCTCTTTGATTTTGAAGTGATTCCAATAATCTTCTAAATCATTGTGAAGCCAAAAATATAATTTATTCTCAATGATGATGGTGTTTTTACTTAATCTATCTTGAATCACAATATCCACTCTTCCTTTTTCTGTGCTCACTTCTGTTTGAGCTAGGGGAGAGGCAAATGTAAATTTCTTGTTGCTTTTTTGATGAATAATTTCTAGCAAACTGTCTAAAAATAGTTCTCTAACATTTGATTCAGGAACATTTATGAAAAAAGCATAAATAGAACTATTAATATTCTCATGCCCTTGCTTTCTGATGATTTCTAAAAAGCCTGGAAAATTTTTAATAGATTCAGGGATACGTTGTGATATAAATTGTTGAAGGTCTTGCATTTCTGTATTTTGACTTTAAATGAACTTATTTATAAAATAGATTAATTAATATCGCTTTCACAAGGACTCATAATAGCCTTTTAATTTTTTAGCCATCAGTCTTCTTCGTTCTTCTAAAAAATCTTCATACACCAAATGACTTGCTTCTTCAATAATACCAGGAATATCATTGTTTATTAAGTTTTCTTGAAGACTAGTTGTAGAATCCAAAGTGCTTATTTCATTTGTTCCGGCTTGAATTTGAGCTTTTACTTTATCCAAATAGTCTTTAGGTGTTAACATGCCCACTTTTATATTGGTTGCTTGTTCAGTAAATACAAAATTAGCTACTTGATTGTAAGCTTTCTGAGGGTAACCATTATTCATCAAGTATTTTTTTGGAAAAATATGGTGCACATCTCCGCGTTGTTCTATAAGCGCACTAATTTTCATATTTTTAGATAAAAAGGCAACGGCGTTGTTATTTACTTGTGCCGCCAGATATAGGTTGTAAGCATTGTTATTGACGCTTGAACTTTCTAAATCATTTATGATTCCGAAATCCCAAAATCCTTGGCCTAGATTTGCTTGCTCCATTTGTATTAAATAAGCAGCTATTCCTTTCTCGTTAATTTGTTTGATGTCCTCATCTATGCGAGATTCAGCAGAACCAGAATATCTTCCAATAAACATACTCATCACCATCCAACGTTTTACATATCCTTGAGATTCAGCTTCTCCCATACCGTCTTCTCTTAATTTCAGATATAAAGCATAGGCAAAATTTAAACTGTTTTGAGAAGAGATTAATTTCTTACTGATTAATCCAGTCGATTTAATCATCATTACAAAACGTTGGTAATTCGTTTGATTCACAAAAGCGGATAGGCCTTCAGATAATTTTGCATAACTAGCTTCAGCAATGCTTCCTTCATAAGAACGTGTTTCAAAATTACGTCCAGAAAGCAAAGCTACCAAATCACTGAATTTACCTCTACTGAATTTAAATGTAAAAGCCACCCTTAGCATATCAATGTAATCGGGTACGTATAAATCATCCGCGCCTGTTGCCATCCATTTGATTTCTTTGTAGTAATCAGATTGCGTAAAGGCAGTATCATTGTCTTGAATGTGTTTTATAAATCCTTTATCAACCAATAAACGGCAGAAGTAATCTACCATCTTACGCATTTTATTTCCACCGTGTTGTTCGTCAGAAGCAATCTTAGACATTACGAAATCGGCATTACTCAATACGACTCCTTTTTGGTTGATACGGATAAAAATCTCGGTAACCGTATCAATATCCAAACTAGCATCTAATTCAATAATACCCACTTGCTTTGTTTTGATACGTTTTAAGTTTTCGATACGTTCTTCAACTAAATCTTCGTTTGCATCTGGATTGTCTTGGCAGTATTTTCGTATCGCTTTTGAAATAGAAATTTCATCATTTACAATTGGATTAATATTATCAATCCATTCCGGGCTTTTTTCGTAAGCCTTATTGAGTACATCAAATTTTTCCTCCAAGGGATTAAAGGCGATACGAATGTTGATTTCTTTATAATTTTTATCCAATACGCGTTGGCCTACAATAGCAGCAGTTAAAGCTGTAATTCGTTGTTGCCCATCTATCAAAACCTTTTTTCCAGCGGATAATTCTCCGTTTTTTAATTTAACATCAGGATTACGCCAAGTGATAATATACCCTACAGGATACCCTTGGTATAAAGAATCAATTAAATCTCTTACTTTGGCTCCGTTCCAAACAAATGGACGTTGAATTTCCGGAATAGCTATATCGCCAGATTTTATCCAACTTAATAAAGTTTCTACGGGTTGTTGGTGTACGCTGTATTTTGCCATTTTAATTTATCTTTAGTTTTTTATTATCATTTTAGCCACTTTGACGCACTTGCAAAATCTTCTGAAAGTTGCTCGTAAATACCTGCTACAACAGTTAATTCAATACCTTTTTCAATAGTAATATCAAGCATTTTCCCTTTCAACAACTGAAACCACGTTTTCTTGCCTAAATTGAAATGTTTTTTTAAGGATTCTATTTCATAGAAAGATATTATTCGTTTAATGATAAAATAGTTTCTTTATCCATATTTAATATGTGTTCAAATTGCCTTTGTATACCAATAGAACCTTCTGATCTTAATTCCTGATGTCTATATTCATGTTCAATTTTCCAAGAATGGCTATCGTTTGGAATTAAATGTGAAACATAAATATTTAAATCATTTGAAATTTTAGAAATGAAACATTTTTTTTCTCTAAAATTATCATATATTTCTTGTGTTGAAGTTGTTATGCTTTCGGATAATTTTTCAATTCCTTCCTTATCAAAGTCAAAAAGAAAAATTATTTGTTTTTGATGCGCTAAATTTTTAAAAAATGGAATTACTTTGAAAATTTTTATCAAATCTGGCATATTACCAACTCCAGTCGAGTCAATAAATTTATATTTCTCATTAGTTAAGCCAATATCAAAGTTTTTTACATCATTTTTACCTTCAAGAAAAACTATTTTCTCATATTTTATATTAAATACATCTTCTAAAATTCCAAATTCACCATGATATACGAATTTTGGCGCTAACCTTTTTAAGATTTCTTTTTTTCCATCTTCGTTATCTGCACATTTAAGCTCTTTTGAATTAGTTAATTCAAATAATTCATTTGGATTAACTTCTACAACTGTAGAAGGAGAATGCGTTGTTAAAACAACTTTAATATCTTTAAATTGATCTTTAATTACTTCTATATATTGTTCAGCTAATACTGGATTTAGATTTGCGTCAAATTCATCTAGCATTATCATTTCAAGTTTTGATTCTTTCGACGCAAAATAATAACATATTAGTTCAAAAATAATTTTTTCACCACTTGACAAAGAATCAAAATGAATAAAAGTATTTTTTGTTTTGTCAAAATGTTCGAAAGCAATTTCATAGTTTGACTCAAATAATTGAGGTGGGACTAATTTATATTTAAAATACCCTTTTGAATTGTATTTTTTCAATTCATCGTTAATTTCTTCCCATAACTTTTTTGTTTTAGTTTTTGAACTTTTAGTCTTAAAATCTTGGTATATCTTACTAGACATTTTTTGAACTATTGATTCAATTGAGCGAAACTCCCTATTTAAAAGTTCATAAATATATTTTTTTAAAGAATGTTCAGAATTTACTTTTGATTTTTGTCTTAATTCAATTTTTAATTTTTCTTCAATTTTTTTCTTCTTAGAATTTAGCTTATGGGTTTGTTCATCGTTTAGTTCAAAGTTATTTAGTTTTTGTAGAATACTTTTACCTGATTTAACTCCGAAAATACTTTTATTTAGAATATTATTTTTATTTAAATCATTTATTAATTCGCCTTCAATATCATTTAGCGTAACTATTCCTAAATCACGTTTGATATTTTCTAAATTATCAAATTGATATTCAGAAAGAAGTTTAGCAATTGCTTCAAGATAATTATAACCATTGCTATAACTAATTGAGTTTTGATCAAATAAAGAAGAATAAAAATCGGTTTTATCTAAAAATACAGAATCCGCTAGACTTCTTCTT
This sequence comes from Chryseobacterium gleum, assembly GCA_945902775.1. Classification (GTDB taxonomy): domain Bacteria; phylum Bacteroidota; class Bacteroidia; order Flavobacteriales_D; family Crocinitomicaceae; genus CAIUKX01. The sequence continues at coordinate 11,660 of CAMDMY010000028.1, forward strand.
TGACTTAACGATTCAACATCTTCCATAACAATCTCAAAAGAAACATCATCAGAATACCTAATACCTCCAATATACTTTGATACTCTTCTGCTGTTATTATTAATGTTTAAAGTTTGAGGTGTTTTAATAAAACATTTGCTTCTATCAGGATAGTTTTCAAATAGATATTTCAAAATTGTAGATTTCCCACATCCATTAAGTCCTGTTATCACTGCTAATTGAGAATTAAATTCTAAAGTTATCTCATTTTCGATGCCCTTATAACCTTTTGGGACAGTGTATTTATCTTTTTTCATAATGCTAATAAATTCTATCAAATCAGTTTTTCACCCCCCGTCATCTTTGCTAAGATCAAATTCTTTAATTCAATTAGTTTTAGGTTTTCTTTTTTAATTTTTATTACGTTTCTAATGATTTTATTGAAAATTGAGGTTGTTTTTTTCTGATTTTCTTCATTACCAATAATAAAATATATCTCTTTTAAATGTTTATCACTTAAATGTGCTACAGTTGTTCCATGTATATTATTCTCAAAATCTTTAATTTGATCCCAAATAGAAAAAAGGACTTGTAAATTACTAAGGCTTTCCGTTAATGGTCTAAATTTTACAACTCGTTGATTCAAATACGCAACATCATTATACCAAATTGACATATGGAAAGAGCCATCCATTCCTATTAATAAATCTCCATTTTGAAGTAAATATTTTGTATCTACTTTTTCACTCGTATAAATATCCGAATACCCATTTAAAATATCTCTTATTCTAATAAGTGGTACATTATTCTGATCTTGATTTGTAAATAAATTTGAGTCAAATGGATAACCATATGTTTTTTTGCAAATTTCATCTAGAAAAACAATTTTCCATCCCTCCGGAATCTCTTTTTCCAACTCCTCACACCAAACCATCTTTCCTCCATTACTCTTATAAGGCTTTCCTTCTTCATTTGGAAATTCAAAATCTACAAACCATTGCTTGTAAATAGCTTGGGCAGTTTCTTCTAGTTTTTGGTTTAGCTTCTCGTTAAGGGTAATTCTGTTTACAATTGTGTTGTATTCTTTTACAATTTCGCGTTGCTTTTCGATGGATGGAATTGGGAGTTCTGTGTCGCACATTTCTGACCAATCAAAAATTTCTCTCGCACTTCCATGAGATTTAAATCGAGCATATCTGTCAAATTCGGGTCTTCTAAACCACATCATTAAATATTCAGGATCGAGTTCATTAATATCAATTATTTCAAAAACAACGTATGCTTGAGAAACTAGGCCATTTTCATACTCATCTAATAAAGCCACCGAAATTTTATCCCCGTTACGAGAAGTTACTGGCCCATAAGCAAATTGGTTCTTTTTAATCAACTTATACGTAGACATATCAGTTCCAATGGTATTGGCAATAGAAGTCATAAAGCATTTTCTAATACTTACTCCTAATAATTTGTTCCCGTTTAAATTGCTATTTCTTTCGTTTACAACTTGAATATAGGGTCCGAGTTTTTTATAATTACTTCCCATTTTCAATTTGTTGTTGGATGATTAATTTTTCACGTTCAATTTCTGCAACCAACTCTTCTTCTGTTGGGAGATAATCAACATATTTTGATGCAAATAACTGTTTATTGTCATTCAATACAGAATATTTTGCAATCACACTATCGTTATCAGAACATAACAAAATACCAATAGTTGGATTGTCTCCTTGTGTTCTTTCTAAGTCGTCAAACATTCGAACATACATATCCAACTGACCGATGTCTTGGTGCGTTAATTTATTTGTTTTCAGTTCAATAATGACAAAACATTTCAAAATGTAGTTATAGAAAACTAAATCGATATAAAAATCCGTAGTTTCTGTTCTGATGTGTTTTTGTCGCGCAACAAATGAAAAGCCTTTACCCAATTCGAGTAAAAATTGTTGTAAATTATCTATTAGAGCTTGTTCAAATTCATTTTCAGTGTACGACTTGCTTGAAGGTAAATTTAAAAACTCTAAAACAGTTGGGTTTTTAATAAAATCATTCACATCCGTATTTTCGACCTTTGTTTTTTGTTCCATCTCAACTTGAACAAACTCCTTTTCTTGTGATGAAAGCAGTCGCTGATAATAAAGAGTAGAAATATTACGATCGAGTGTAGTAATTGACCAATTTTGTTCTGCAGCCTCCGTTAAATAATATGTTCTTGCTTCTTCATTCGCTACCCGCAAAACACGCTGATAATGTGACCAATATAAATTGGCGAAGGGTGTTCGCCAAATTGGATTGATAAATATGGCGAAGGGTGTTCGCTGAATGTTCGCTTCAGGTTGGTCAGATTGTTCGATAATAAAAAGTTCAGAAAATAAGTTGTAAAATTGGCGAAATTCTCTAATTGTTCTTTCAGAAAAACCTTTCCCAAAATCATCCGTTAATTCACGCGATAATTTTTTGATAATTTCCTTTCCGTATTCAGCCCTTTCTTTTCCATTCTGTTCTTCCAACACAATACGTCTTCCTGTCAACCAATATGCTTGAACCATTGACGTATTTACAGCACGATAGGCATTTTGTCTAGCTTGTGTAAGAATTTGTTTTATCTCAAGAATATAATTTCCGTTTTCACTCAATTCCATATCCCAATTCTTTAAATACGTTCAATAAATCTGTTTTGGATTGTTCTTCTTGTTTCAAAAGGTCACCAATTTCTAATTTCAAAGCATTCATCTTATCTTCAAAATCGATGTTTTCATCTCGGTTTACAAATTCAATGTATTTACTAGGTACTAATGAATAATCTTTCGCTTTCACAACATCTAAACTAGCCGAAAAACAAAATTCAGGTACATCATTGTATCCAAACTCTGTTCCATTGCAGTCTGAGGTTATCGTGCAGTCTGAAGTTCTCGAAGACTGCCAAGCATGATAAGTAGAAGATATTTGTTGAATATGTTCCGGAGAAAATTGCGTGAATTTCTTTTCAAAAGGCTCTCCAATCTCTCTTAAATCCATAAACAATATTTCATGTTCTCGATTACGATACGAACGTTTACCATCTGGTAATTCAATAACTCGTTCTTTTTTATTGTTATTTAAAATCCAAAGTGTTACACTAATATCTGTTGTATAAAACATACTTCTAGGTAAAATGACAATTGCCTCAACTATACCATTTTCAATCAGTTTCTTACGGATTTTGTATTCTTCACCACCACCAGAAAGGGCGCCATTTGCCAAGATAAATCCAGCCACACCATTTTCAGAAAGTTTAGAAGCCATGTTTAAAATCCAACCATAATTGGCATTGCTAGTAGGAGGGATGTCATAACCTCTCCAACGCGGGTCGTCAACTAACTCATCGCTAGCTCTCCAATCTTTTTGGTTAAATGGAGGGTTTGCCATAATGAAATCAGCTTTCAAGTCGGGGTGTTGGTCTTTGGCAAAAGTATCAGCTGCAACTGCTCCTAGATTAGCTGCAATTCCACGAATCGCCAAATTCATTTTTGCTAATTTGTAAGTAGTAGATGTATATTCTTGTCCGTAGATAGAAATATCTTTTGTACTTCCATGATGTGCTTCAATAAACTTCATTGATTGAACAAACATACCACCAGAACCACAAGCAGGGTCATAGATTACACCTTTGTATGGTTCAATCATTTCAGCAATCAGGTTTACAATGCTTTTCGGAGTATAGAATTCACCTTTTCCTTTTCCTTCGGCTAAAGCGAATTTACTTAAGAAATATTCATAGACACGTCCAACGATGTCTTGCTGTTTGTCTTTTAGCGTATCAATGTTATTGATAGTGTCGAGTAATGCTGCTAATTTACTTACGTCCATGTTTAGACGTGAGAAATAGTTGTCAGGCAAAGCACCTTTTAATGAAGCATTGTTTTTTTCTACTGTATGCAATGCAGTATCTATCTTTAATGAAATATCGTCTTGTTTTGCATTGGCAATGATATAACTCCATCGAGATTCTTCAGATAAAAAGAACACATTTTTCATGTTATAGAACTCAGCCATTTCAAGGTATTTATCTTTCCCTTCAGCAATTAATTCTTTTCTTCTTTCTTCAAACTTATCACTTGTGAATTTCAAGAAAATTAAGGCCAGTACAACGTGTTTGTATTCTGAAGATTCTACAGTTCCTCTAAGTTTATTGGCAGAATCCCATAAGGTTTCTTCCATTGATTTTGTTTGTTGTTTTGCCATGTTGGTTTAATTCAATTGTATGTTTACTAATTCGAATTTGTATCAATTTATATATTTCCTAAACTAAATTTTCAATCATTAAATTTGAGATTGTTTAAGAATTAAAAATAATTGTCTAAATGTAGTGTTTAATGTATTAAAGTGAATCAAATTCTATTGAAAAAAGGTCAAAAACAAGTATAAATACGTGCTGAATTAATAGTTTTTGATATTATCTCTTAACGCGTTTTCACTTTCTTTTTAAAACACTTTTCATTTTACCAGAATCGGTTTCTTCAAATTCATTCATCAATTCAAAAAAGTCGTATTCGATACTTTTCCATTTTCCTTTTTTGTATTCAAATGCATAGGTAATTCGATCTTCATAATTTTTAGAACTATTATTGATAACAACTTCAAGTATATCTTTGTTTTTCAATTCTAGATCCACATCAAAAGCATCCGCTTCATTTAATCTATTTTCAAGAGTTGCAGTGTTTATCTCTAAAAATGCCATTGCTTTTTCGTTTGGCATCATATACGTTCCAACACAAAATTGTTGAATATCATTATTCATCGATTTTCGATGTAATACCCAATAATGTTTTAGGTTTTCAACGTCACTACTACACGTACAGAATTTTATTTTATCAGAAATCTCACACATATTAAAATCAATTTAATTAAAAACAGTGTAAAAATAGGGTAGAAGAACATAATCTATGTATGTTGTTCTGGATTATTTTTTTTAAATTTTCAGCTTAATTTCTAAAGAGCAGGTTGATGTTTATCTTTAAGTACTTAATTAGGTAAACATTGACAAAGATTTGATTTTAAGGAAGATATAGTGTAATCTTTGTTTCCGAAGTATTTACAATTGTAACTTGATTTTTAGTTACCTTCGTGTAGTAGGTGTTTCCCTTTTAATGGCCCATTTCAATGACTTTTTTCAATTAAATTGTAAAAGAATATTTGTATTCAGATTCTTTATGTTTTAATTACTCTTCTATATATTGGATTAAAGGCTTTTAAATTTATAATTACCGTCTTCATCCCAAAAGAAAATGGATCAAAAAAAAAATATTTTATTTTTTTTTTGATCCAACGGTTACCTTTTTAAACTTCAACTATTAATTGGTATAAACAATTAAAAACTAAAAAAATGAAACAGTACAGTCAAGAAGATTCAGAGTACATCAGCAATGGACATTATGAAATCGATGGAGTAGAGTATATGTCAATTTGGACATATAAAAACAAAAAGCACGTAGGAGATAATTCTACTCAAACAAATGCAAGTGAGGCAAGAATATTTGCAAATAAAGGTTTTTCTTGTATAAGTACCAAACCTGATTTTGGCAATTTCGCACAAATTTATGTTTATCCAGTAAGTGATTTAGATAGCTATTATTTATAAATAACTCTTTAAAAACCGATCCACCAAAGACTGATTCAAATTGGGTCAGTCTTTTAATTTTTGTAAAAATGAAAAATAAATTATTTTTAGTACTAATAATCATTACAAGTATTTGTAATATCTCATTTTCCCAATTTCAAGAAAAATATCGAGTGACAGAGTTTAATGATAACGGAAAAGATTATAGTGAAGAAGCGGTAAAAAATGGGGTGACTTTGATTTTTTCTCAGAAAACAGAGACTTCTGATTTTTATTTTAAAAACTTATGGGCGAATAAAGGGTCCTTTTCTACAGGAAAGATTAAAGTTCTAGAAACAAAAATGTATGAAGAGACAGAAGAAACAATAGCAGCTGAAATGACACTGTTTGATTGGAATTATTCAAACTCATATGATGATAATAAAGGGACTGCAAAAGTTCTTTTTATAAGATTTATTGAAGATAAAATAGAAAAATTCAAATGTGAAATTTATATTGAGTCTAGCGATGTGTTATTGAAATATTCAGGATATAAAATATGAAAGCATTTTAAAACTAATATCCTAAGTTAAATAATAAAAAACACTATTTTTAGCATTCATAAAACATATTTACAATTATGGATGATCAAACAATACTTAAAAATCTTCGAAAAGATGTAAAATATTTAGACCAAGTATATTTACAAAACAAAGAGTATTGTTTGAATTTTATGAAACGAAAACATCAAGATTTTGAGGCTATAAAAGATATTTATCAAGATGCTGTTATCGTTTTTTATGAAAAAGCTTTAGATGAAAATTTTAATTTAACATGCTCAATCCAAACATATTTAAATTCAATCTGCCATTTTCAAGTATTGAATAGATTTAAGAAAGATTCAAAAATGACTTCACTTTCAGATGATATTCGGCCTGATATTAATGATTGGTTAGAGCCAGTTGAAATAGAAAATGAAACCAAACATTCAGCAATTGAAAGTGCATTGCAAGAAATGAAGCGAGCAGGAGGAAACTGTTTTGAAATATTAAGTCGATATTTTTATCAAAAACAATCAATGGAAGAAATTGCCATTGCAATGAATTACACCAATAGTGATAATGTCAAAAATCAAAAATCGCGCTGTCAAAAGCGATTAAAGGAAATGACTTTTACAAACTTAATAGTAGTTGCAAATGATTAATTCTAATCAAATTTTTGAAGAATTAGTAAAAAAATACTTTCCAAGTACTAATTTACTAAACGAGATAAGAAAAAATCAATCTTTTTCTCGTAAGTTACTTTTAGATTTGATTGATTTCGGTGTTGAAAAAATCAACTTGCAATTAAAAGAAAAAGAAATTTTAGAGGAAATAACAAATGAATTTTTAAATGAATTACTTTTTGATTTAGCAAGTTCATTTGATGAAAATAAAGATGAAACAATCCAACATTTAATCGCTCAAAACAATTTACAGTTCAAAGATAATTTAGCATTTATAAACGATTCAAGTTTAGTTATCGTTAAATTAGAAAGAGAAAATTTAAAGAATAGATTTAATGAGCTTGATCTAGATAATGAATTAGAATTAACAGATAAAGAAATAGAAAATACGATTAAAACTGTTGAAAGAGCCGATTTAAAAGTTAATTTCAATAGATTAGAAGAAAAGGTTGAAAATCATACAGTGAAAATTTTTAGACTTTCAACAGTATTAAAATATGCAGCCATATTTTTAATAGTACCATTTAGTATTATAGCCATTTATATCAATAATAAATCGAATCAAGTTACGGTAGCGAAAAACCATAATTCAAAAAGAGAAATACCAGTAGTTAAAGATTCTTCTAGAATTATAAAGAATGAAAATGAAATTAATTTTTCAATGCCAATTGCTAAAACGATAAGTTTTAAAATTAAGCCTATTGAAGAAGAGTCCTTTGGTTATGCATCATCGAATAAAGAAGTAAAAGTAAATGTGGTTAATCTTGCTTCACAAATTGAAAAAATGAACAATGATTGGAAAAGTTTAAGATTCAAGTTTTCAAAACAGGAGCTAGAATTAAAGAAAATTGATAATTATTATAATTCAAAAATAGATTCAATTGTTAAGTTGAATAAGAATTTCACTTTTAATGAAAAAGAATCTATTTTGACATTGTTTATGATTGATAAATTCGAAATAGATAAAGTTTCTATTTTTAATAAAAATGAAACCTTGAAAAATACAATATTGAAAATAAATGTTGGTTATTTTGAACTTAAATCAATCAAAAATCCTACAACTTTAAAAGAAATTAGAGATGTTGAAATAATTGATTATTGTGAAAGTATAGAGTAGTTTAAATTTAGATACATTCGTTCTGCTAAATTTTCAATGTCATTTATTCTGGCTAATTCGTTTATCCAATTGGTAGGTATATTCTCAAATCCATACAAAAGTCCTGCAAGACCACTTGTAACAGCTGCAGTAGTGTCTGAATCAGGTCCGGACGAAAAGAAGTTTTGGGTTTATGGTTGGGTAAAAATGAATCTTCCGCGTTATAGATGACTGTTTTAACTGATATTAAAGCACGAGGAGTAAATGATATTTTGATTACTGCAACGGATAATCTAAATGGTTTTACTCAGACTATTCAAAGTGTATTTCCGCAATCTACAAAGCAAATATGTGTAGTTCATCAAATACGAAATGCAAGTAAATATGTAGTTTGGAAAGATAAAAAAGAATTTGCAAAAGATATGAGAGAAATTTATACCGCTCCTAACAAAAAAGCAGCAGAACTTGCTTTAAATGACTTAGAAAAAAAAAGGTCTTCCAAATACTCATACGCTATTAAAAGTTGGAGAGAAAACTGGGATGAATTAACCGCTTTCTTTGATTTCCCTCTAGAAATCAGGCGAATAATTTATACAACAAATCTGATTGAAAATCTAAATGGAAAAATCAGAAAATACACGAAAAATAAACTATCATTTCCTACAGATGATGCAGTTATGAAATCAACTTTTTTAGCTTTGAGTGAAGCAACAAAAAAATGGACCATGCCAATTAGAGATTGGGGCATGATCCATAATCAATTTTTAATTATTTTTGAGGAAAGAATAAGTAGGTATTGAAAATAACTTTTTTCTATTTACACACTTTTCGGGATAGTGTCCGACTTTACCCTATTCTTTTTAAATCACCAATTTTTATTTGAAGCTATCATCAGTTATCACCGACATATATCCCATCTGTAAATTCAGTTTCAATTAATGGTTTTTGTTTTTGATTCCCAATATATTGAGTAGTAATAGTCTTTCTTAAAAGATGTCCTTTACCATCAGAGTTATCTCTTAAATCAAGTGTTACTTCAATTTTTTTATCTAAAACCAATTTTTTACCAACCCATTTCATTTCATTTGAAGAAGAGTAAGCTGCTCCAGATCTATATGAAAATGATATTCTTTTATTTTTTAAATCATTATAAATACATTCATTTGATAATACCTCTGAATATTCAAATTTATTTTTTACTGGATTAAATAACCAAATTTCAAAAACGCCATCTCCACCACAAGAAGAACCTCCGTGATCCAAAAATAGACTTATATCTTCATAGCCATCAAAATTCCAATCTTCAAATTCTAAAATTCCATTCGTAGAGTTTAATTTTATTGTTTGAAAATGTTTAGATTTTTCGTAGATACTTAATTCAACAAGTGAAATGGATGTGGAATAATCTTTTCCATAATGCATTTTTAATTGTTCTTTGATTATCAGTTCATTTCTTTTATTAGTAATATTTTTAAGAATATGTGTATTAGCCATATCTTGTATAAAGAACAAACTTTTTTCAGAATTGTATACCCAAGTTTCAAAAGGAAATGTCTTTGTAGAATCTTTGTATTCTAAACACAAAACTTTAATATTTCGATTGGCACGATGGTTAAAAACCCAAGTAACAAATCCTTTTTTACACATTTTATTTTTAGGTTTAATACGTTGAGTAAGTGTATCATTTGTTTTTATCTCAATCTCTTTTAAAAACTTGTTTTCTTGTTCATTATAATAGATGAATTTATATTTTAGTTTTATAGACCTTCCCGAAAAATCGAACTGATCTTCAAAAAAGGAAACTCTATCAATTGGATATTGGGCCAATTTATCAATACTATCTTTGAATTCTTTAGATGTGTTTTTCAAAAAGTGATGAATCGGTTTCTCTTCTTTCTTTTCTTCGCAACAAGTAAACAAAGTGAAAATTGTTATTATTAAAATTAGTATTTGTCCCATAATCCCATTTTGTCTTGAATTGTGTCTATTTTTTCTATTATTTTTCCACCTATCATTTTAGAAGATTTTACCCTAACCAATTTATCTGGTAATCTGGTTAAATTTAATCCTTTTTCAAATACCAATTTGTTGTTTACATATTCCATCGTGTCCCTATTTTTAATATCGCATCCTGAAGAAAAAGTAAAAACAACTCGTTGATGAATTGAATCTATTTGAAGGTAATTCTCTAATAATTCTTTATTTAAAATGAATCTGTTTTTAACCTTGTCATAGTTATAAACTTCATAAGTTACCCCTGCAGAACCTGAAGGATTACGAATGGATACATCTTTAAAACCATCAAAATTCCAGTCAATTAATTCAAATTCTTCTGGTAATGGAGCTTTCAATTTTATTGTTTGAAATACTTTATTACCTGATTTTACAATTATAGAATTTTTCCTTAATCTGTCTAATTTTGGAATGAACTCTAATTTTCCAACACTATTTACATATTCAGCATACAATGTTGGCCTATCTTTTTGTTCTATTGTGTGTGCTTTTTCTTTTTTCTTTTCTTCACTACAGGAAAAAAATGTAAATAATAAGGCTAATAGAATTAATTTATTCATTTTTTAAAATTTTTTAAGTTATTATGATTTTTTTGATTAAAAGAATTTAATTTCACCCCATAACCATATAACAATGCTTTTCATACACATAAAGAATCTCTAAATCATTGTTTTTCCATTTTGCTTCAAAGCCTACAAGTCTTCTTTGTACACCTTGATTATAAAAATACCCAATATAATTTTCAATTAAATCTTTAACAAAGACAATTTCATCTTCTTGTATATCACTTGGTATTATATAGGCTGCTTCAGCAGGAAAATCATAATCATAATAAGTTCTCGTCCAATCATTTATTAATGTGTATTTGTCTGAATCATATCTTTGATCTCTGAAATCATATATTTTAAATGGGATTCGAGTCTTATTATTTCTTAATTTACAATATTTACCTGTATAAACTCTAAATGGTTCAACTTTCCTATACAACAAGTGTTTATTTTCTTTTTTTGCATTTCCAATAGCATCTATACCGCGAACGGTTTCAATAATTCTAATATCGCTTTTTTCTACAATTTCTATTTTTTTCGATTTCCAAAAATTCCAAAAAGCCATAATTAATAATTTAGGTTTAAATACGAGATTATTCTCAAACAAATATTAGGATCCTTTTCAGCCAAATAAAGTACTTCATCATCTGATAAAAACTCTGTATCAATAACTGATTTATTGCAAATAGTACACATCCTTTTTAGGTCGTTATCGGTTTTATCCATTGTATCCCAGTCAGCTTTTTCTGGACAATTCATCTTCTTAATGAATTGTCCGTCATTTGTGAATATTTCTTTTGTGGTTAGATTGTATTTCATTTTACTTTAAATATTAATTCTTTTCAAGATAGGAGCATTTCTAAATTCATTACTCATTAAATCATTCATATAAATCCACTATTTCAGAAACTGTATCAAATGATTTTGATTTGTAATATCTCGATTCATTGTTTTCTGCAGAATAAAATTCAGGACCTGAAAAACTACCCATTATTGCGAAGACTATTGTTTCAATACTGTTTTCCTTTAATCTTTCCATTTCAGAAGTTGTAAAGCTATATAAATTCAAACTTCTTTTATTTAATCGACTTCTTTTGTTTTTGTCTCCACATTTTATTTGAGAACCATCACTTAAATAGAGTGTTACAGTTCCTCCAATGTATTCTTTAAACGGCACTTCGATTGATAACAATAAACACCCTCCATTTGGTGTTTTTCCTATAGAAACTTCTATCGCATCATTTACCCAATAGTTTGTTTTTAAAGCAAATGCCCATGTATTTGTTGATTTATATTTCGTATTACCGCTGTAAATATAATTTTGAGCATTTATTTTACCGATAAGTAAAAGGAAACTAATTACTACTATTGGTTTTAAAGTTTTCATTTTTGATTTTTATTTGTATTAATTTTTAGTATTTGAGAATTGAAGTCCGTGTTCTCCATCACTGTCAATAAGCATAACTCCAATTTTAGGGTCTTCATATATTGAAAAAAAGAATTTATTCCCAACTTCATCCAAAACGGTAATCACTTGATATTTAGCCCCTTTTTCATTTACATCGTTTTCGACATTAGAAATCTTTTTTAATAAAGTTTCAGTTTTTCCTGCTGGAAAGTATTTTACATCTCCATGTCCATTAACATTGATGACAAACGTGCTTTCTCCTTTTATCCAATCTCCCCATTCCATTTTTGTATTATCAAAAATTGTATAACTGTTAAAGTCCAATCTGAATTGTTCATACTCTTGACCAAATACTTTGAAAGTAGTTGTGAGTATCACAACAATAAAAATTATAGTTTTCATTTTCTAACAATTAATTCCAAGATGGGTCTACCACTTTGTTCAGTTTAAACACTTCATTTTTTGCTTTTGAATTTGCATAGAGAATATTCATTATACCTGGGATATATTCTTCCATTGCGTGAAATGTAAAAGATAAATTTTTTGTAAAAATATCTTCAGATTGAGGAAGTGAATCATCGTATATATAACTGATTAAATAAGTTAATTCTCCATTATCGAAATCCAAATCAAACTTTCCAATTCTCAAGTTGAAATTGATTCGTATTATATAATCAGCAATTTCTCTTCTTTTTATTTCAGGTATTGTATTTAAACAAAAGTTCTTAATTTCTAAAATTCGTAAGGACTTGTTATTGGTAATAAAGCAATCAGTTTTTCCATAATTAAGATTAATACCTAGATTTAAAACTGTTTCTTCCTCATCCGCTTTTAAAGTCCTAAAATTGTAAGATAAATTGTTTAATCCCCTGTAAATAATAGTCATCATTGATTTATCTTTCATTTTCCAAAACTTTCGTTGAATAAACTGGATTATATTTTTCTTCATAACCGGTTAGTTTATTACTTGAAATTATAAGTTGTTTTCTTTCTAGAAGTAGATGGTGATGTAGTGTAAAATGTAGATTTTGAACGTGTTGAAGAACTTCTACTTGTTGGTGAAGTTTTAGTACCTACATTCCCATTATAAGGATTTATATTACCTACGGTTGTCCAATTATTATCAAAAGATCTATCAGGTGCAGTTCTTACGTGTGGTTCAACATATGTTCCGTTAGTTTTTAAATATCCACTTACCTGAATAACTTTTTGTTGTGCGAAAGACATTGAAGTTAAAAATCCAATTGCTGCTGTTAAAATCATCTTTTTCATATTTTCTACTATTAATTGTTTATACTAATTAATAGTAGACATTGAAAAAGGTAACCATCGGAATTAAAAATATTTTTATTTAGGCATAAAAAAAGCCCAAAACCTTTGTAGTTATTGAGCTTTATTTTTTTGAAATTATTTTATATCATTCCCCAATTAAAACAAAAGCCCCCCAATAATAAGGTTGAGGATATTTATCTTTGATAAAATGTTGAGTTTTGGTAAAAGCCTCTCTAATGGTTGTTCCAGACAACCAATTTTCATAGAAGGTAGACATAAACTCTTGCGTTACTTTATCATCCACTTTCCACAAACTCATTATGATATTTTTAGCACCTGCATCAGCAATAGATTTTCGTAAACCATAAACACCTTCACCATTTTTAACTTCTCCTTTTCCTGTTTCGCAAGCACTCAAAACAACTAGTTCTGTTTCTTTTAAATCTAATAGCGATGCTTCAGCGGCACTTAGCAATCCGTTTTCACCAATACTAGTTTCTCCTCTAAGTGTTCCGTTAGCTCCAGTAAATAACAATCCTGAACGTAACATAGGATCTTGTATCATTTGATCTCTATCCATTCCAAAAAAACTATTGCTGGTTGTATCTAATGGAATGTCTTCAAAAAAATATCCATGAGTTGCAATATGTAATACTCTTGGACTTTTTTCGTTTTTAAAATTTTTCTCTGTTGCTTCGGATTGACTATAAGATAAAACATTCCATCCATTTTTTTTTAATATTGATGTAATTTTTTCAATTTCAATTTTAGTTGCAGGTAGAGGAGAGGCTTTCATATTCCCTCGTGTTAAACTATCAATCAAGTTTTTGCTCAAATCTCTACTGGAAGCAATGTAATCGGAGGTATCAATTGAGAGCGAAGTTTTACCATTAAAATCTGGAAAACCATACAATGATGCATTTTTTTCATAATATTTTTTATTCTTATCAGGTTTTAAATACAAGAAAGATTTAATATTATTGAATATATATATATCCTTGTCCTGAAATAAATATCTATTATTTTTAGAGTTATAAAAAGCTGAAATGTTAAGTTGTGAGTAAATTCCATCAGCTGAAATATTAATTTTATTAATTTGGTCTGTATATATATCAATATTTGACCATAATAAATCGTAAAGTAATTTATTATTTATTTCATCTTTTTGATTAATTTCTTTGATTTTATCCGAGTCAATTTTAAATTTAATTAATTTATTTTGTCCACTATTTTTTGAATAAATTGAAAATAAATAATGTCCAGAAGAAAAATTTATTTCCGAAATATTTATATAAACACTATTTGAGTCAAGTAAAGAAATTATTTGATCTTTACTTACAGGATTTATTTCATATTTCTCTAACTTTAAAGACTCATAAAGTTTTCGCTCCAATTTTAAAATAGAATTATCCAGACTATCTATATTACATTTCAAATTGTTTCGAACTAAATTTGTCATTTCAACCCATTTAGTTCTCTTAGCCATTTCTTGTTTGATATAATTATATGTATTTATAATCGAAGGGTCATTGCTCTCTTCTACAAGTTTTCTTATTTTTAAATTAAATGAATAATTTATTCCATTATTACTTTGCCAACAATCGTATAAATCAAATACATCACTAGATATGATAGGATTATTTTTTTGTATTCTTGAATCAAGATAAAACCTAGTTGTGTTTTCAATTTTATTTTTATATTCGAGCATACCTGTCTCATTCAGTACGAGGTAATTTTTAAGGTAATTATTTTGTTCAATATTTAAATATTGTTTAAATTGATTGTCACTTTTTTCAATGTTTCCTTTTTTTAAATTTAAATAAGCTAAATCTTTTAATACTTCAGATGTTTTTGCATGGTTTTGTCCAAAAACATTTAACTGAATATCATAAGTCTTTTTTAAATAAAATTCAGCAGAATCTAAATTATTCATTCGAATATAAATTTGTGCTAACGAGTGATAGCTTTCTGCAACTTTTGTGTGATTTAAACCGAATTTTTTTTTGTTTATTGAGGATATATATATTAGCCTTTTTTTAGCATTTTCAAAATCATTATTATCTATTTCAGTAGAAGCCAATTTCTTTAATAAATTCAAATGCCTCTCTGATTCAATTAAATCTGATTTTTCAACTTTCTTTAATAATGAAAGTTGATTTTTATAAGAAACTTTTTTAAAACCTTCTTGTTGATTTATTTCATTTAACAAAAAATTACCATCAAAATAATTTTCTATTTGAAAATTATTTGAAATAGAATCTAATAAAATTGATTTAATAATTGTCTTAGCTTCACTGAAATTACCAATCTCTTTATAAAGTTTTGCAAGTTCAAGTTTTTCTTCTATAACATAATAATGATTTTCAGGAAACAATTCTTTGTATAAATCAATTGATTTTTCAAATTCGAGAATTGCGTTTTTATAATTTCTTAAAGAGTAATAATAATGGGCTAGACTAGATTTAAGCATAGCAAATTCATAATTTTTATTTAAATTATTAAATTCAAAAATAGATTGTTCTTCAAAATAAAGTTCCAATGCTTTTTTATGATTGTCTAAATCGATATTTAGAGATGCTAAACCATCTTTAGCACTTGTTAATTGTATAAAGTTTTCACCATAATTTGATTTTAAACTTTCTTCACTTTTTTTTAAGTAAGATTCAGCAATTTGAAAATCACCAATTGAATGATAAAATTTCCCTAAATTGATTAGTGCTTTTACGTATTCAAAATGGTTTTCGCCTAATTCTTCCTGTCTTATTTTTAATACTTTAAGATAAAGTGTTTCAACCTCTTTGTAATCTTCATAGTACTTTAAAATATTAGCTTTGTTTTGGAGTAAATTTGATAACAATAAAGGGTTCTCTATAAATACATTTTCACCATTCTTTTCTGCTTTCTCATAATAATCTAAAGCTAAAACATCATCTCCTAATCTTCTATATAATGATCCAAGACAAATCGCAGTTTGAATAGCATTTAAAGAATTTTTACTTTTACTATTTTCATTAATTTCGTTCGTTTTTTTTAGATAATTCTCAGCTAATTCAAAATTTGAAGTTTCCATGTAATTTAGCCCTAATTTTAAATATATTTCAACCATATCAATTGAATTCGAATTATAATAAAGTAAATTATATGTTTCAAGTTCTTTTAAATAATTAATCCCCTTAACATAATCTAATTCCTCTAAATAATTATCAATATTTAATAAAGAGTAGAAATTATAAGTTTGAAGAAAAATTCCATCCTTATATCTAGAAATTTCAAGAATGTTCTTTAAACAACTTGTTGCTGCCTCAATATTAGAATTTTCTTGATTAAAATCGAATAATATAATATCAGAAGATAGAATTAATGAGTCTAAATTTTGAACTTCTGTTATTGTGCCGATATATTTTCTTTTTTTTTCTGCAAATTCGATAGATTTATTTAAATCATTTAGGAAATAATAATTATTGATAGCTAAATCATAGAAATCTAGTATCGATTGATAATCAAATTTATATTTTATTAAATAAACTTCAATTTCGTTTAAATATTTGTTAGAATTAGAGAAGTTTTTATTATTAAAATTCTCATATGTGTAATCAATTTTTTCTTCAATAGTTTGAGCATACAATCCAAATTGCAGGAAAATAACCAAACATGTTAATATGTGTTTTTTCATATTTTTCTAATTTTTATTCCCCAATCAAAACAAAAGCTCCCCAATAATAAGGTTGAGGATATTTATCTTTGATAAAATGTTGTGTTTTGGTAAAAGCCTCTCTAATGGTTGTTCCAGACAACCATTTTTCATAGAAAGTAGACATAAACTCTTGTGTCACTTTATCATCAACTTTCCACAGACTCATAATAATGTTTTTAGCACCAGCATCGGCTATTGACTTTCTTAAACCATAAACACCCTCACCATTTTTAACTTCTCCTTTTCCTGTTTCACAGGCACTTAAAACGACAAGTTCAGTTCCTTTTAAATTTAAGTAAGAAGCCTCGTAAGCCGTTAGAATACCATTTTCAGAAACTTTGGTTGTATCTCCTTTTAAGGTTTTATTCGCTCCTGCAAATAATAATCCAGACCTTAATAATGGATTTTCAACAACTTTTTGAGTTTCCATCCCCATATAACGTTTATTACTCTCTTTAGAAACTTCTTGTTCTTTCATAAAATAACCGTGCGTAGCCAAATGCAACACCCTGGGTGAATTTAATGACTTAATATTATCTTCTGTTGCATTGTTTTCAGTTAAAACGTTTACAGACCATTTTTTATCTTTTAACGATTTTCCAATTGTTTCAACTTCTGTTTTTGTTGCCGGTAGAGAAGAAGCGCTAAAACCACCTCTTGCCAAGCTATCCATTAAAACGGGTGTTAAATCCCTAGAATAAGCAATTTCATTATTTTCTTTTACAGTTGATAGTGTTCCATTGTAATTTGGGTATCCAACTAAAGTTGCATTGAAATCAGTATACTTTGCAGCCGGTTTAGTTCTACTTTGAATAAAAGAGCGACCATTGTTTACAATTTGAATATCAGTTTCATCCAGTAAGTATTTATTAGTGGTTGAATTATAAAGTGTTTGTAGGTTAATATTATTGTAAACTCCACCCATTGAAACAAAGATTTTCTTTTTTCCATTAAGTTGTTCTGAAATTGGTTTCCAAAAATAATTGTAGGAATTTTTATCAGCCTCTTTTTGGTTTTTATTAGCACCAAATGTATTTTCAGAATAAGAGGGCAGTATTTCTTCTTCTAGCAGATTACCATTTTCAATTACCACATATTTAGGATGTTCTTTTGTTTCTTTAGTTATCACGTATACTAAATAACGCAAAGTATCAGTTGATTTATAAATGTTATATTTATCATAATCAGACAAACGAACTATATCAACAAATGCTTCATCTTCTTTTAAGTTGTTTTGTATATCTGAAAATGAGTATTCTTTTTTCATATCCGAAAAAACATCCGAACGACGACTTAATTCTTGTTCTTGATGATTTACTGTTTCTTCTGCTTCTTTTATATTAATTCCTTTTTCTTCTCTTTCAATGGAAGTCAACTCGTAATACTTCATCAATTGAAGTTTGTTTAATTTCCAATCTTCATAAAGTTGAATATAAGATGTATCTTGACTTGCATATGCTTTTTCTTGCAATTGAGTTGATTGATCACTAACAATACCATTCAGATTTAGCCAATAATTGAATGAATTAGCCAGTAGAATTGGATTAGCTTCTTTTCTGAAGATAGAGTAGTTTGAGAACATTTGATAGTTTACATTGACTTCTTTTTTTAAAGATTCTTTTAGATTTTCATTTAAACCAATTAGGTTTTTTTTGAACTCTATAAATTTAAGTTTTGAAGTAAGTTGAAATAAACTATCGGAAATAGTGTAGTTTTTTAATTCATAATAATTGTGAGCTAAATTATTTAGTGAATTCAAATAATCTGGATTTTCTTCACCAAGTATTTTTTTTCTAAGTTTAAGACATTCAAGATTTATCTCCAATGACTTAGTGTGATTTTCTAGATGAAAATAAGTTGTCGATAGATTACTAAGAGAAATCAAATAATAAGGATTGTCTTCACCAAGAATTTTTTTCGACAATTTAACACACTCTATATTTAACTCCAATGACTTTGTATAATTTCCTAATTCAGAGTAAATTTGAGATAAATTATTAAGTGAAGATAAATAATCCTGATTTTCTTCACCAAGTATTTTTTTTCTAAGTTTAAGACACTCAAGATTTATGTCCAATGCCTTAGAGTAGTTTCCTAATTCAGAATAATTACTAGCAAGGTTGTTTAGCGAAATTAAATAATTCGGATATTCTTTACCAAATACCTTTTCCTGAATTTTTAAGCTTTCTAAATTTAATTCCAATGATTTATTAAAATTTCCTAAATCCGAATAATTTAGAGCTAAATTACTAAGTGCACTTAAATAATTCAGATTTTCTTCGCCAAGATTTTTTTTAGACAATCTAGTACACTCAATATTTAACTCCAATGCTTTAGTAAAGTTTCCTAAATCAGAATAATTGTTAGCCAAAGTACCTAAAGAAATTAAATAATCAGGATTATCTTCACCAAATATTTTTTTAGATAATCTAACACTTTCAATATTTAACTCCAATGCTTGATAAAAGTTTCCTAGATCAGAATAATTTTCAGCTAAATTATCTATAGAAAATAAATAACTCGGATGTTCTTTACCAATTATTTTTTGCTTTCTTTTTAAACATTTTGAATTTAACTCCAATGCTTTTTTAAAATTTCCTAAATCAGAATAATTTACTGCTAAATTATTAAGTGCAATTAAGTAATTCAAATCTTCTTCTCCAAATAATTTTTCAGATAAATGAACGCATTCAAGATTTAGTTCCAGTGCTTTTTTAAAGTTTCTTAAATCAGAATAATTTTTAGCTAAAATACTTATAGAAATTAAATAATCAGGATTATCTTCACCTAGTGTTTTTTTTGACAATCTAACACACTCAATATTTAACTCCAATGCTTTAGTGAAGTTTCCTAAATAGGTATAATTTAGAGCTAATTTATTAAGTGAATTTAAATAATCAGCATTTTCTTTACCTAATAATTTTTCTTTTTTTTCAAGACAATCTAAATTTAATTCTAAAGCTTTATCAAAGTTTCCTAAATTGGTGTAATTTTGAGCTATAACACTAAGTAATATTAAATAATAAGTATTTTCTTTGCCTAATAATTTTTCTATTTTTTCAAGACACAATATTCTTAATTCTAACGATTGTTTGTAATATTTAGCATCTGAATAACATTCAGCTAAATTCATTAAATTCATTAAATATTCTTCAGAATTATCACCTGTTATTTTGTTAGAAAGTTCGATACATTTTTTGTATGTATCAATTGAATTTTCATAATCCTGAATAGACTGATATGAATAGGCTAAATTTTCTAAATTTCTTAAATAAAAAGATGTTTGATTTTGTCTTAAAAAATCAAGTTTTTTTAGACAATCTTTTTCTAAATATATACATTTATCATATTCTTTTTTTTCCAAATAAGCAATTACTAGATATAGTAAATTGTTACAATAGTTTAGTGAGTTTTCGCCATATTTTTTTTTGGTAAGATCTAGACTTTCGTTTGAGAGTAATATTGATTTATCATAATTTTCTAATGAATAATTTAGAACAATTAGATAATTTAAAATTTCTAAAAAGTTAGTATCATTATAATTGATTTTAGAATAGTTATAAATGTCATTTTCAAATTTTAAAGCATCTTCAAATCTTTTTTCGGCGAAAGCATTTCCAAATTGAG
>CAMDMY010000029.1 GCA_945902775.1 Chryseobacterium gleum
TAAACCGCATTTAAACATCGGGACAATTGGTCACGTAGATCATGGTAAAACTACATTGACAGCTGCAATTTCTACTGTATTAGCTAAGCAAGGTCTTGCTGTACTTCGTGATTTCTCTTCAATTGATAATGCACCTGAAGAAAAAGAACGTGGTATTACTATTAATACTTCACATGTAGAGTATTCAACTAAGAATCGTCACTATGCGCACATTGATTGCCCAGGTCACGCGGATTACGTAAAAAACATGGGAACTGGTGCTGCTCAAATGGACGGTGCAATTATCGTTGTTGCAGCTACTGATGGGCCAATGCCTCAAACACGTGAGCACATCCTTTTAGGTCGTCAAGTTGGTATTCCACGTATTGTTGTTTTTATGAACAAAGTAGATTTAGTTGATGATGCTGAATTACTTGAGTTAGTTGAAATGGAAATCCGTGAATTGTTATCTTTCTACGATTATGATGGTGATAATGTTCCTGTTATCCAAGGTTCTGCTTTAGGTGGATTGAATGATGAACCACAATGGGTTGAGAAAATTAACGAACTAATGGATGCTGTTGATTCTTATATCGAACTTCCTCCAAGAGATATGGATAAACCATTCTTAATGTCTATTGAAGATGTATTTACGATTCAAGGTCGTGGTACTGTCGCAACTGGACGTATCGAGACTGGAGTTATAAATACTGGTGATCCTGTAGAGATTTTAGGAATGGGAACTGAAAAATTAACTTCTACAGTTACAGGAGTTGAGATGTTCCGTAAAATCCTAGACAGAGGTGAAGCTGGAGATAACGTAGGTATCTTATTAAGAGGTATTGATAAAGCTGACATCAAACGTGGAATGGTAATCTGTAAACCAGGTACTACTAAACCTCACGCTGAGTTCAAAGCTGAAATCTACGTATTGAAAAAAGAAGAAGGTGGACGTCACACTCCATTCCATAACAAATATCGTCCACAATTCTACTTCCGTACGACTGACGTTACAGGAGAGATTTTCTTAACAGAAGGACGTGAAATGGTAATGCCAGGTGATAACGTTTCTATTACTGTTAAATTAATCGTTCCAGTTGCTATGGACAAAGGTCTTCGTTTTGCTATCCGTGAAGGAGGTAGAACAGTAGGAGCTGGTCAAGTAACTGAAATTATTGCTTAATAGTACTAAATATTTAAATTTTAAAGGGGAGCTTGTCTCCCCTTTTTATGCGGGCGTAGCTCAGTTGGTAGAGTGGCGGTCTCCAAAACCGTAGGTCGTAGGTTCGAGCCCTGCTGCCCGCGCAACTAAAACAAAGAATTGTGTCAAAAATTAAAGAATATTTTAACGAAACTGTGAACGAAATGGTTCATAACGTTACATGGCCTACTTGGAAAGAACTCCAAAGTAATACAATAATAGTGGTTGTAGCTTCAGTTATGATTTCGCTGTTTATTTTTGTTATGGATTTTGTTTTTGGAATTGTAGGTGGCGCTGATTCAACATGGAAAGGTGCTTTGGGTTTTATTTACCGTATGTTTTAATATAAGTAATGGGAGACATTAAAAAACGTTGGTACGTTGTAAGAGCAGTTAGTGGAAAAGAAAAGAAAGTAAAAGAATATCTTGATCTTGAAATTTCTCGTTTAAAACTTGAAGATTTTGTTGATCAAGTACTTATCCCTACTGAAAAAGTTTTTCAAATTAGAAATGGAAAAAAGATAATGAAAGAAAAATCTTATCTTCCAGGGTATGTTTTAATTGAAGCAGCTTTGGTAGGTGAGGTTACTCACGTTATTAAAAGTATTCCTAACGTAATTGGTTTTTTAGGAACTGAAAAAGGTGGTGAGCCTGTTCCTATGCGTTTAGCTGAGGTAAATAGAATTCTTGGTAAAGTGGATGAATTGTCTGAAGCTGAAGAAGAAATGAAAATACCATTCATTGTTGGTGAATCTGTTAAAGTAATTGACGGCCCATTTAATAATTTCAGTGGAGTAGTTGATGAAATTAATGAAGAGAAGAAAAAACTTAAGGTAATGGTTAAAATTTTCGGCAGAAAAAACCTATTAGAATTGAGTTATATGCAAGTTGCAAAAGAAGTTTAACATTGTTTATTAACCCGTAGGAGTGAGGAAAACGAAATTGAATGCTTCCCGTGATTACTCATATTTGACTACATAATTTTTATATAAATGGCTAAAGTAGTAGCAGGATTGATCAAATTACAGATCAAAGGTGGTGCTGCCAATCCAGCTCCACCGGTGGGGCCCGCTTTAGGATCTAAAGGGGTAAACATCATGGAATTCTGCAAGCAGTTTAATGCTCGTACGCAGGATAAGCCTGGAAAGGTATTACCAGTAGTTATCACTGTTTATGGTGATAAATCTTTTGATTTTATTATCAAAACTCCTCCAGCAGCAATTCAAATTATGGAATTGGCGAAACTTAAGAAAGGTTCATCAGAGCCTAACCGTGCTAAAGTAGCATCGTTATCTTGGGATACTGTTCGTACAATTGCAGAAGATAAATTGCCTGACATGAATTGCTTTACTGTAGACTCTGCTATGAGCATGGTTGCGGGAACAGCAAGAAGTATGGGAGTAACAATTAAGGGTGGAGATGCACCTAAAACTAAATAATCGGTTTTATTATGGGAAGAATTTCTAAAAAAAGAAAAGAGATTTTAGCTAAATTTGATATAGCTAAAACTTACTCCTTAGTAGAAGCGTGTGATTTAGTTAAGGAAATTTCTACAACTAAATTTGATGCTTCTGTTGATATCTGTGTAAGATTAGGAGTTGATCCGAGAAAAGCAAACCAAATGGTTAGAGGTACAGTTTCTCTTCCTCATGGTACAGGAAAAGACGTTCGCGTTTTAGTTCTATGTACTCCTGATAAAGAGGCTGAAGCAAAAGCTGCTGGTGCTGATCACGTTGGACTTGATGATTACATTGAAAAAATCAAAGGAGGATGGACTGATATTGATGTTATTATAACAATGCCATCAGTAATGGGGAAAGTTGGAGCTTTAGGTCGTATTTTAGGACCTAGAAGTTTGATGCCAAACCCTAAAACAGGTACTGTTACTATGGATGTTGCGAAAGCAGTTGAAGAAGTAAAAGCAGGTAAAATTGATTTTAAAGTAGACAAATATGGTATTATCCATAGTTCTGTTGGTAAAGTAAGTTTTGAAGGAAATAAAATTCGTGAGAATTCTATGGAATTAATTCAAACTTTAGTTAAAATGAAACCATCTTCTGCTAAAGGTACTTACATCAAAAGTGTATACTTAAGTTCTACAATGAGTCCTGGTATTCAAATTGATACTAAATCTGTTGTAGCTTAAATAAACTGAAGTAAAATGACAAAAGAAGAAAAAGCAAAGTACATAGTAGATTTAGCATCTGAGATAAAAGAAGCTAATGTTTTCTATCTAACGGACACTGCTGATTTAACTGTAGAAGCTATTAATACACTTCGTAGAAAATGTTTTCAATCAAATATTCGTCTTAAAGTAATTAAAAATACTTTACTTGAAAAAGCGATGGATAGTATTGAAGGTAAAGATTTTGGTCAATTAAGAGAAACTCTTGCTGGTCCAACATCTATTATGTTCTCTGAGGTAGGTAATGTTCCTGCAAAATTAATTCAAGAATTCCGTAAAAAAGGTGCTAAACCAGTTCTTAAAGGTGCTTATATTAACGATGCTGTGTTTATTGGTGATGACCAATTGACTATGCTTAGTTCAATTAAGAGTAAGGATGAGATGATCGGTGAGGTTATCGGATTATTACAAAGTCCAATGAAAAATGTTCTTTCTGGACTTAATGGAGCTGGTGGCAAAATTGCTGGTATCCTTAAAACGCTCGAAAATAGAGCATAATTAAATAAATTGTACAACTTTAGATTAAATTAAAATAAAATGGCTGATTTGAAACAAATCGCGGAAACGCTAGTAAACCTTACAGTAAAAGAAGTTAATGAACTTGCAACAATTTTAAAAGACGAGTATGGTATTGAGCCTGCTGCTGCTGCTGCCGTAATGGTTGCTGGTGGAGGTGCTGACGCAGGTGCTGCTGCAGAAGAAAAAACTGAATTCGACGTTATTTTGAAAGCAGGTGGTCCAAACAAACTTGCTGTTGTTAAACTTGTAAAAGAATTAACTGGTAACGGATTAAAAGAGTCAAAAGATATCGTTGACGGAGCTCCTGCTACATTAAAAGAAGGGATCTCTAAAGACGAAGCTGCTGCTCTTAAAGCTGCTCTAGAAGAAGCAGGAGCTGAAGTTGAGATTAAATAACTATCATTCTTCATAAATGGAAAGGCACGGCTTTATAAGCTCGTGCCTATTCCTGTTTATTTGAATTAAGTAAGTTACAATATATTTTCATCAACAAATTCTTTAGG
Organism: Chryseobacterium gleum; assembly: GCA_945902775.1. Lineage (GTDB taxonomy): Bacteria > Bacteroidota > Bacteroidia > Flavobacteriales_D > Crocinitomicaceae > CAIUKX01. The sequence goes on from CAMDMY010000029.1 coordinate 4,387, forward strand.
CCTTGGCAACATCAAGTAATATTTCGACAAGAATTAATTTTGCGTCAAGCAAAAATCAATTTGATTATCCTGATTTTTTAGATATTCAAATTAAATCTTTTCAAGAATTTTTCCAGTTAGAAACAACACCGGAAAATAGAGATACGGAAGGATTATTTAAAGTATTTTCTGAAAACTTTCCTATAACTGATACTCGTAATCAGTTTGTTTTGGAATTTTTAGATTATTTCGTTGATCCACCACGATACACTATTGAAGAGTGTATCGATAGAGGATTAACTTACAGTGTGCCTTTGAAGGCAAAGTTAAAATTATATTGTACTGATCCAGAACATGAAGATTTTGAAACAATTGTTCAAGATGTTTATTTAGGAACAATACCTTATATGACACCGAAAGGATCTTTTGTTGTGAATGGTGCTCAAAGAGTTATCGTTTCACAATTACATAGATCTCCTGGAGTTTTCTTTGGACAGAGTCGTCATGCTAATGGTACGAAATTGTATTCTGCTCGTGTTATTCCTTTCAAGGGTTCTTGGATTGAATTCGCAACAGACATAAATAGTGTAATGTACGCTTATATTGATCGTAAGAAAAAATTACCTGTTACAACTCTTTTTCGTGCGATTGGTTATGAAAGTGATAAAGATATTTTAGAGATTTTCGATTTAGCTGATGAAATAAAAGCTACAAAAGCAAATCTAAAAAAATTAGTTGGTCGTAAATTAGCTGCTCGTGTTTTGAAATCTTGGATTGAAGATTTTGTAGATGAAGATACAGGAGAGGTTGTTTCTATTGAAAGAAACGAAGTTTTATTAGATCGCGAAACTATAATTGAAGATGCACATGTTGATTTAATTGTAGATTCTGGAGTTAAAACAGTTATTCTTCATAAAGAGGATGTTAATAGTGCTGACTTTACTTTAATTTATAATACATTACAAAAAGATACTTCTAACTCTCAAAAAGAGGCTGTAGAACATATCTATAGACAGTTGCGTAACGCTGAACCGCCAGATTATGAAACTGCTAAAAATGTATTTGAAAAATTATTTTTCTCTGATACTCGTTATGATCTTGGAGAAGTTGGTCGTTTCCGTTTAAATAAAAAACTAGGAATCGATTCAAATGAAGATTCAAGAGTATTAACTAAAAATGATATTATTCTTATTATAAAATATCTGATTGAATTAGTAAATTCAAAAGCAGATGTTGATGATATTGACCATTTATCTAATCGTCGAGTTAGAACGGTTGGTGAACAATTATACTCTCAATTCGGTGTTGGTTTAGCTCGTATGGCTAGAACTATTCGTGAGCGTATGAATGTTAGAGATAATGAGGTATTTACTCCTATCGATTTAATTAACGCTAAAACATTATCATCAGTAATTAATTCTTTCTTTGGAACGAATCAATTATCTCAATTTATGGATCAAACTAATCCATTATCGGAAGTTACGCATAAGCGTAGACTTTCGGCACTTGGACCTGGCGGTTTATCTAGAGAAAGAGCTGGTTTCGAAGTGCGTGATGTTCATTATACTCATTATGGACGTTTATGTACAATTGAAACTCCTGAGGGACCAAATATTGGTTTGATTTCTTCATTATGTGTTTTTGCAAAAGTTAATAAACTTGGATTTATTGAGACACCTTATAGAGATGTTGTTAATGGTAAGGTAGCTATTGACAAAACACCTATTTACTTATCTGCTGAGGAAGAAGATGGTAAAATGATTGCTCAAGCGAATGCTGAAGTGGATGATTCTGGAAATTTCTTAACTGATTATGTTAAGGCTCGTTTTGAAGGTGATTTTCCAGTTGTTCAACCTAAAGAATTAACATTAATGGATGTTGGAGCTAATCAGATTGCTTCGATTGCAGCTTCTTCGATTCCATTTTTGGAACATGATGATGCCAACCGTGCATTGATGGGATCTAACATGCAACGTCAAGCTGTACCTTTATTAAAACCAAGTTCACCTATTGTAGGGACTGGTATTGAAAGATTGGTAGCTAGAGATTCTCGTGTTTTAATTAATGCTGAAAATAGCGGTGTTGTTGAATATGTTGATGCTAATGAAATAGTTATTCGTTATGATTGGACGAATGATGATAAATTAGTTTCTTTTGATAGTGAAGTAACACATTATACGTTAACTAAATTTGCTAAAACGAATCAAAGTACTTGTATGAACTTGAAGCCAATCGTTAAGAAAGGTGATAGAGTTGAAAAAGGTCAAGTTCTTTGTGAAGGTTATGCAACGCAGCAAGGTGAATTAGCTTTAGGTCAAAATTTAAAAGTTGCGTTCATGCCTTGGAAAGGGTATAATTTTGAGGATGCGATTGTGATTTCTGAGCGAGTTGTTCGTGATGATATATTTACATCTATTCATATTGATGAATATACAGTTGATGTTCGTGATACTAAACGTGGGATGGAAGAATTAACTTCTGATATACCAAATGTTAGTGAAGAAGCAACTAAAGATTTAGATGAAAACGGAATTATTCGTATCGGAGCTGAAATTAAAGAAGGTGATATAATCATAGGAAAAATTACTCCAAAAGGAGAAACTGATCCTTCGCCAGAAGAGAAATTACTTCGTGCAATATTTGGTGACAAAGCTGGTGATGTTAAAGATGCATCATTAAAAGCTGGACCATCATTAAGAGGAGTTGTTATTGAGAAAAAATTATTCTCAAGAGCCGTAAAAGATAGAAAATCTAAAGCTCAAGATAAACCACTTTTAGAAAGTTTAGATACTGATTATGAAAAAGATTTTGCTTTATTGAAGGATCGTTTAGTTGATAAATTATTAAACGTTGTAGGAGAAGTTAAAGCGAATGGTGTTTTTAATAATTTTAGAGAAGAAATTATTAAAAAAGGTACTAAATTCAATCAAAAGAATTTAGTAGCGATTGATTACACAATTGTTAATCCTACAAATTGGACATCGGATGATAAATTAAATACATTAATAGGAAGAGTTATTCATAACTTTAATATTAAAGCAAATGATTTATTAGGGACTTTTAAACGTAAAAAATTCCATATTTCAGTAGGAGATGAGCTTCCAGCAGGTATTGTAAAAATGGCTAAAGTATACATCGCTAAGAAACGTAAGTTAAAAGTGGGTGATAAAATGGCTGGTCGTCATGGTAACAAAGGAATTGTTGCAAATATTGTACGTGCCGAAGATATGCCATTTTTAGAAGATGGAACGCCAGTTGATATTGTATTAAATCCATTAGGTGTACCTTCTCGTATGAATTTAGGTCAGGTTTATGAAACAGTTTTAGGTTGGGCAGGTGAGAAGTTAGGAGTTAAATTTGCTACTCCTATTTTTGACGGTGCTAAACCATACGAAATTGATGAATGGACTGCAAAAGCAGGTGTTCCTAAATCTGGTAAAACTTATCTTTATGATGGTGGTACTGGTGAACGTTTCGATCAAACTGCAACTGTTGGTGTGATATACATGTTGAAATTAGCTCATATGGTTGATGACAAAATGCATGCTCGTTCAATAGGACCATACTCATTAATTACACAACAACCATTGGGTGGTAAAGCTCAATTTGGAGGTCAGCGTTTTGGTGAGATGGAGGTTTGGGCACTTGAAGCATTTGGAGCTGCTCACTTATTACAAGAAATCTTGACTGTTAAGTCTGATGATGTAAATGGGCGTGCTAAAGCTTACGAAGCAATAGTGAAAGGAGACAATATTCCTGAACCAGGTATTCCTGAGTCATTCAACGTATTGTTACATGAGTTGAGAGGTTTATGTTTGAACATTTCATTAGATTAATTTTCAAGTAGTTAAATTATAGATATTAAGCAATACTATGGCTTACAGAAAAGAAACACCAAAAACGCAAAGTAGCTTCGACAAAATAACAATCTCTTTGGCTTCGCCAGAGTTGATTCTTGAGCAATCAAGTGGGGAGGTACTGAAGCCAGAAACTATTAATTATCGTACATACAAACCTGAAAGAGATGGTTTGTTTTGTGAGAGAATTTTTGGTCCTGTAAAAGATTATGAATGTCACTGTGGTAAATACAAACGAATCCGATATAAAGGAATCGTTTGTGACCGATGTGGTGTTGAGGTTACTGAGAAAAAAGTACGTCGTGAGCGTATGGGACACATTTCATTAGTTGTTCCTGTTGCACATATCTGGTACTTTCGTTCTTTACCTAATAAAATTGGTTATTTACTTGGATTACCAACTAAAAAGTTGGATCAAATCATTTATTATGAAAGATTTGTTGTTATTCAAGGTGGTATAGCTACAAATACTGATGGTTCAGAGTTGAAGCGTCTTGATTTTTTAATGGAGGAAGAGTATTTAGATATTTTAGATACTTTACCAAAAGAAAATCAATATTTAGAAGATACTGATCCTAATAAGTTTATCGCAAAAATGGGTGCAGAAGCGCTTTATGATTTGTTGAAAACGATGGATTTGATTCAAACATCTTATGATTTACGTCATCAAGCAAACACGGAAACGTCAATGCAACGTAAAAATGAGGCTTTGAAAAGACTTCAAGTTGTTGAATCTATGCGTGAATCTCAGGAAAGAATTGATAATCGTCCTGAGTGGATGGTTGTTAAAGTTGTTCCTGTTATTCCACCAGAATTACGTCCCTTAGTTCCATTGGATGGAGGTCGTTTTGCTACATCAGATTTAAATGATTTGTACAGACGTGTTATTATACGTAATAACCGTTTGAAAAGATTAATTGAAATTAAAGCTCCTGAAGTAATTTTACGTAATGAAAAGCGTATGCTTCAAGAATCTGTAGATTCTTTGTTTGATAACTCTAGAAAATCTAGTGCTGTTAAAACAGAATCTAATAGACCTTTAAAATCTTTATCTGATTCATTAAAAGGTAAACAAGGTCGTTTCCGTCAAAATTTACTTGGTAAACGTGTTGATTATTCAGCTCGTTCGGTAATTGTCGTTGGACCAGATTTAAAATTACATGAATGTGGATTGCCTAAAAATATGGCAGCTGAGCTTTATAAACCTTTCATTATTAGAAAATTAATTGAAAGAGGAATTGTGAAAACAGTGAAATCTGCTAAGAAAATAGTTGATAAAAAAGAGCCTGTAGTTTGGGATATTTTGGAAAGTATATTGAAAGGACATCCTGTACTTTTAAATAGAGCTCCAACTCTTCACAGATTGGGTATTCAAGCTTTCCAACCAAAATTAATCGAAGGTAAAGCAATTCGTTTACATCCTTTGGTAACTACAGCCTTCAATGCCGATTTCGATGGTGACCAGATGGCGGTTCATTTACCTTTAGGTAATGCTGCAATTTTGGAAGCTCAGTTATTGATGTTAGCTTCTCATAACATTTTGAATCCTGCAAATGGTGCTCCGATTGCTGTACCATCTCAGGATATGGTTTTGGGTCTTTACTATATTACTAAAGGTAAAAGATCTACAGACGAATATAAAATGAAAGGTGAAGATTCAATTTTTTATTCACCAGAAGAGGTAACAATCGCTTATAATGAGAAGAAATTAGATCTTCATGCACACATAAAAGTTAAATCATACGATTTAGATGAAAATGGTGTACCTACATTAATGATGATTGAAACGACTTGTGGTAGAGTTTTATTTAATGAATTAGTACCTAGAGAAGTTGGATATATCAATGATGTATTAACTAAAAAAGCTTTAAGAGATATTATAGGAAATGTATTAAAAGTTTCTGGAACATCTCGTACAGCCCAATTCTTGGACGATATTAAGGAAATTGGTTTCCAAATGGCCTTTAAAGGTGGATTATCTTTTAATTTAGAAGATATTATCATACCTAAAGAAAAAGAAACATTAGTTGCTAAAGCTGAAGTTGAGGCTACCGAAGTATTGTCTAATTATAACATGGGGTTAATTACTAATAACGAACGTTATAATCAGATTATTGATATTTGGACGCATACAAATTCAAGATTGACCAACATTTTGATGGATCAATTGAAAAATGATATGCAAGGGTTCAACTCAATCTACATGATGTATGATTCTGGTGCAAGGGGTTCTAAAGAACAAATTCGTCAGTTATCAGGAATGAGGGGATTGATGGCAAAACCTCAAAAATCTGGGGCATCAAGTCAAGACATTATTGAAAACCCAATTCTTTCTAATTTTAAAGAAGGTTTATCAATTCTTGAGTACTTTATTTCTACTCACGGTGCGCGTAAAGGTTTAGCAGATACTGCCTTGAAAACGGCTGATGCTGGTTACCTTACTCGTCGTTTGGTTGATGTTGCTCAAGATGTTATTATTAACATTGAAGACTGCGGCACTTTAAGAGGGTTAATGGCGACAGCGTTAATGAAAAATGATGACATTGTTGAACCATTGTATGACCGTATTTTAGGTAGAACATCTGTACATGATATTCTTCACCCAGAAACTCAAGAAGTTATTGTTTCAGCAGGAGAATTAATTATTGAAGATGTTGCTGCACTAATTGAAAAAGTTGGTATTGATGAAGTTGAAATTCGTTCGGTATTAACTTGTGAAATGCAAAGAGGAGTTTGTGCTAAATGTTACGGTAGAAACTTATCAAATCATAGATTAGCACAAAGAGGTGATTCTGTTGGTGTTGTAGCCGCTCAATCAATTGGTGAGCCAGGAACACAGTTGACTTTACGTACATTCCACGTTGGGGGTACTGCTTCTAATACAGGTTCTGAATCTGATTTAAAAGCGAAAGCGACTGGTCGACTTGATATTGAAGAACTTAGAACAATTGAAAAGAAAAACAGTGATGGTACTACAAGGGTAGTTGTTGTTGGGCGTTCGGCTGAATTGAAAATCACTGATGAGAAAACAGGAATTGTTTTAATGAATACAAATATTCCTTATGGATCTGAATTGGTTGTTGCAGGAAATGGTAAAATCAAAAAAGGTGATGTGATTTGTAAATGGGATCAATATAATGCTGTTATCGTTTCTGAAGTAAATGGTAAAGTTTTATTTGACAATATTACTGAAGGAATTACTTGTCGTGAAGAGGTGGATGAGCAAACTGGATTCGCTGAAAAAGTAATTATTGAATCAAGAGATAAAAAGAAAAATCCATCTATTCATATTGTTGATGCAAAAACAAATGAAATATTGAGAGAATACAGTTTACCTGTAAATGCTCACGTTTCTGTAAAAGATGGAGATAAAATTGAAGCAGGTGAAATCTTAGTTAAAATACCACGTACAGCTGGTAAAACTGGAGATATCACAGGAGGTTTACCACGTGTAACTGAATTATTTGAAGCACGTAATCCTTCTAATCCTGCAGTTGTTTCTGAAATCGATGGTATTGCTGAGTATGGTAAAATCAAACGTGGTAATCGTGAGATTCAAATTACTTCAAAAGCAGGAGATATTCGTAAATACCTAGTTCCTCTTTCTAAACATATTTTAGTTCAAGAGAATGACTTTGTAAGAGCAGGACAGCCATTGTCAGATGGAGCAATTACTCCAAATGATATATTAAATATTGAAGGACCTACTAAAGTACAAGAGTACATTGTTAATGAAATTCAAGAGGTATATCGTTTACAAGGTGTAAAAATTAATGATAAACATTTCGAAGTTATCGTTCGTCAGATGATGTTAAAATCTGAAGTGATTGATGCAGGAGATACTAAATTCTTGGAAGGACAATCAGCTCGTAAAGTTGATATCATGGAGGAGAATGATGCTATCTATGGAATGAAAGTAGTTGTTGAGGCGGGAGAGTCAACAGCATTAAAGCCAGGACAAATTGTTTCTGCACGTGCATTAAGAGATGAAAATTCTCAATTGAAACGTGTTGATAAACAATTAGTTGAAGCTAGAGATGCAATTCCAGCAACTTCAACACCTTTATTACAAGGTATCACAAGAGCTTCGCTTCAAACTAAATCATTTATTTCAGCAGCTTCTTTCCAAGAAACTACTAAAGTATTAAACGAGGCAGCGTTAGCTGGTAAGGTTGATAATTTATTAGGATTGAAAGAAAATGTAATTGTAGGACATTTAATTCCAGCAGGAACAGGTGTAAGACAATTCCAAAATATGGTTGTTGCATCTAAAGAAGATTTAGAAGCTATTTCAGAAAAATAATAATTAGGATTAATTATATAAAGGGGCTGCATTTGTAGCCCCTTTTTTTAGATTTAAATTATGGAAAATAACAATGAAAATCAAGTGAATATTGAATTAAGTGAGGAAATTGCTTTAGGAGTATATTCTAATTTAGCTATCATCACTCATTCCCCAACTGAGGTAGTAAGTGATTTTATTCAAATGATGCCTGGTATGCCAAAAGGGAAGGTAAGATCAAGAGTTATTATGACTCCTCAAAATGCGAAAAGATTCATGCAAGCATTAATCGAAAACATTCAAAAATACGAACAAACTTTTGGTGTTATTGAAGATATTGATATTCAAGGTATGCCTCCAATGAATTTTGGAACGCCTACTACACAAGCATGAAACAAATTTTGATTTTGGGTATATAAGTACCCAAAATCTTTTTTATTCAAATGTTATTTCATCTTCCCAAATTGCTTCATTTTTGCAATTGTCCTTCGCAATAATTTTTAAATGATGCTTCCCTAGAAGTGATTTAGGTCGAATATAGAAAGCATAACTACCTTTTGATTCATATTGTAACAATACCCAACTACTATCTATAAATAAGTCATAGTCAGATAGATTTGATTTTTCATCTTTAATCTTCCATTGTAACAGAACTTTTTTCATCAATGTATCTGTTTTTAAAAAGTTAAGAGGAACAATAACGGGTGCGATTGTATCAATTTTTATTGAATATTGACCCAAGGTTTTTGCTTCAGCATTTAGCCAACCATTTAAAAATTTGGTAGATAGGTAGCTTGAGTTAGATGCAATATAATATTTTTCAATTGGGTATATTGGTGAATTTAATGGTAAGGAAATTTTTACTGTTTTTTGAATTGGTGTTGCTGAAGTTGCGATAGAAAAACCATTTTTAATATTTAATTTTTTCGGAATTGGTTCATAAATACAACCTTCTGGTATATTTACTGAGATTAATTCTGATTTGTAATCAAAAGATTTATTTGGATATAAATAATCACTTGCATTTAAGGTATTATCTTTTAAATTTAAACCTTCCAAGCGTGTTAATTTAAATTTAATTTCACTTTTATTTTTTTTAGAGTCTTCTGCTATATAATGTATAAGAAGAGTATCTTTTTGATTAATTTTTATTAAACCTAAACTATCATTTAAATAAAAGGTAAGCGGATTTTCTTGTGTTCGAAATGATTTTTGAAATTTTCTTTTATTTAATGTAAATTCCTCATAATCAGAATGTGAATTTATATATTTTGTTGTTTCAAATGAGACACTGTCGATTTTGTGACCAAATATAGTGTCTAAATTTACAATTAATAAACTTTTGTAAATCCCTAATGGATTAGTTGAAAGGTTGTAATGATCATTCGTTTCAAAGGCTAATCCAAGCCCACCGTCTTGATAATAAAAATCAGAAGGTATTGTTGTGAAATTCCCGTCTATAAAATATCCAAATTTTCCTTTAGATACATGAAGAATTTTTGATTTACCATTTATTCTGTAACCTTCTTTTGTTAGACCATACAATTTAATGTTTTTAATTTCAGGTGGTTTAGTATCAATTATATCAAAGCCAAATTTAAGAGGGTTAAGTGCTGTTTCAGTTTTGGTATTTCTTAATTCAAAGTGTAAATGTGGTGCTGTCGAGCTCCCTGTATTTCCAGATAAAGCAAAATTTTCACCTTTTTTTATTTTAATTTCATTTGTAGGCGGAAAAATTTCAACTTCAAAATTTTGATTTATATCTTGTGTTGATTTAACAATCGAATCAATTGCACCAAGGAATTGACTGCAATGAGCATAAACACTAGTAATACCATTTTGATGATTTATATAAATTACTTTTCCATATCCGAATGCAGAAACTTTAATTCTAGAAACATAACCATCATCAATCGAGTATAATTTTAATCCTTCTTTTCCATTTGTTTTAAAATCTAATCCCATGTGAAAATGATTAGGTCTAAGTTCACCAAAATTTGCAGAAAGAACTAATGGAATATCTAAAGGTGGAAAATAAGTTTTGTTACTATCGTTTTGTCCGATTGTAAATTTTATATTAATTAAAAGTAATACACAAAAATATAAAAGTGACCTCATATCTCAAAAATACAGCTTTTTTAAAAAAAATACATAAAAAGAATGTCATAAATTGTTGTTAATTTACCCTACATTGTTAATTTTGTACAAAGTCGAAAACAATGACCGAAAAAATTCAGCACATTATTGATGGTATCCGGTTGAAATGCAAAGCTTTGTATTCTCAACTTGAATCTGAACGAGCTTTAAGAACGGAGCATGAAGCTGAATTATCAACTATTAAAAATGATTATCAACTCTTAAAAGATGAAAAAATCATATTTGAAGAGACAATAAGCAAGTTGAAATCGGAATTGGAATTGATTGAGAAACAAAGAGTCGAAGAAAAACAAGCAAGTCTAATAGACCGAAATGAAGAAATCGATGATTTGGTGAGGGAAATAGAACACTGCATCAAACAGTTAAAATAATAACCAATGGGAAAGTTATCCTTAAAAGTTGTAGTTGCCGGAAGAACCTATCCTTTAACCTTGAATGAAGGTGAAGAAGATAAGGTTTTAAAAGCGGCTGCAGATATAAACAAAGCAATAAAATTGCTTCAGGATAGTTATGCAGTTAAAGATATGCAAGATTTATTAGCTATGACAGCTTTACAACTTGCGACAAAACCAAAAACACAACAAGTTGCATCTAAACCTGTTGAACCAGATTATTCTTCAATTGAGAATGAGCTAGAAGGTTTGTCACAAGAGTTAGAAGGTTTAGAGTAGTTATTTATCTTACTAGTTTCCCCACTTCTTCGCACTTCTCGTGTGTTGAGTGGGTTTTTTTATGAACATAATTTCAAAATTTTAAAAAAAATGTTTTTAGTCATAGGTTTATTACTAGGTATAATTGCAGGAGGTGTCGCTGCATATTTCATTCAAAATAGTTTGTTAACAAAGAAAAAAGAGCAAATTATTCATGAGGCGGAAGTTGAAGCAGAAGCAATAAAAAAAGAAAAAACACTTCAAGCGAAAGAAAACTTTTTGAAATTGAAGGAAGAGCACGAAAATTCTGTAAAAGAAAAAGACAGAAAACTTCAATCACTTGAAGATAAAGTTAAAAGTAAAGAAAATACTTTATCTCAAAAAATTGAAGAAATAAGTAGAAAAGAGAAAGAGACAGAAAAAATACAATCTGATTATGATTCTAAAATTCAATTAGTTGAATTGAAGCATCAAGAATTAGATAAAATACAGCAGAAACGCGTTTTAGAATTAACTAAAATAAGTGGAATGTCTGCTGATGACGCTAAGAATCATTTGATGGATGCATTAAAAGATGAAGCTAGAACTGGTGCTATGGTTCATATAAAAGAAATCATGGAGGAGGCTAAATTAAGTGCTAATGTAGAAGCCAAAAAGATTGTAATTCAAGCGATTCAAAGAGTTGCCACTGAGCAGGCTGTAGAAAATGCTGTTTCTGTTTTTAACATCGAGTCTGATGAAGTTAAAGGAAGAATTATTGGACGTGAGGGAAGAAATATTAGAGCTTTAGAAGCGGCTACAGGTGTTGAAATTATAGTTGATGATACACCAGAAGCAATTATGCTCTCTTGCTTTGATCCTGTAAGAAGAGAGTTAGCACGTTTAGCACTTCATCAGTTGGTTTCTGATGGAAGAATTCATCCAGCTCGTATAGAGGAGGTTGTCGCTAAAATTAAAAGACAGTTAGAAGAAGAGATTGCTGAAACAGGTCGTAGAACTTGTATTGACCTTGGTATCCATGGACTTCATCCTGAATTAACAAGGATGGTAGGAAGAATGAAGTATAGATCTTCTTATGGTCAGAATTTATTACAACATTCACGTGAAGTCGCAAATTTATGTGCTATTATGGCGGCAGAATTGGGCTTAAATGTGAAATTGGCTAAAAGAGCAGGATTACTTCATGATATAGGTAAAGTTCCTGATGAAGATCCAGAATTACCTCATGCAATTTTAGGTATGAAGTTAGCTGAAAAATTTGGAGAGAAACCAGAAATTTGCAATGCAATTGGTGCTCACCATGATGAAATTGAAATGACTTCAATGATTTCACCGATTGTTCAGGTTTGTGATGCTATTTCAGGAGCACGACCAGGAGCAAGAAGAGAAGTAGTTGAATCGTATATAAAAAGATTGAAAGAACTTGAAACTTTAGCATTATCTTATGATGGTGTATCTACGGCATATGCAATTCAAGCAGGAAGAGAATTAAGAGTTTTAGTTGAAAGTGAAAAGGTAACTGATTTAAAAGCGGATGAACTTTCATTTGCAATTTCTCAAAGAATTCAGACAGAGATGACGTATCCAGGTCAGGTAAAAGTTACTGTCATCAGAGAGAAAAGGTCAGTTAGTTACGCTAAATAATTTTAATTTTATAGATTATGTCATTGGATAAAAAACACGTTTTAGTAACAGGTGGAGCCGGGTTTATCGGGTCTAACATTGTTGAAAAGCTGTTAAATAGCAATGTTTCAGTGACGGTTTTAGATAATTTATCTACAGGTAAATTATCTAATCTAGAGGAATTTATCTCTAATCCAGATTTTAAATTTATTGAAGGAGATATTTGTGATTACGAAATCTGTTTAAAAGCTTTAGATAGTATTGATTTGGTTTGTCATCAGGCAGCTTTGGGTTCAGTGCCTCGTTCTATAGAATTCCCTCATAAAACTCATGAAGTAAATGCAACTGGGTTTCTTAATGTTTTACACGCAGCAAAAGAAAAAGGAATAAAACGTTTTGTTTATGCAAGTTCTTCAAGTGTATATGGTGATAGTCCTAAATCTCCTAAAATAGAAGGTGAAGAAGGGAATTTATTATCACCCTATGCTGTTACAAAGCAATTAAACGAGAAGTATGCAAAAGTCTATTCTCAGTTACATGGAATGGAGACGATTGGTTTGAGATATTTTAATATTTTTGGACCTAAACAAGATCCAGATGGAGTTTATGCCGCTGCAATTCCAAAATTTATAGCGCGTTTAAAATCGAATGAAGATGTTGTTATAAATGGAGATGGGCTTCAAACAAGGGATTTTACATATGTTAAGAATGCCGTTAGTGCTAATTTTTTGTCTTTATTCAATGAAGATAAAGATGCATCAGGAAAGGTTTATAATGTAGCGTGTAATGATTCCTTTACTTTAAATCATGTTGTAGAAGCTTTGAAGATAGGATTGAAGTTGAACGGAGTAAATTCGAATTCCAAAATAGTTAATGGTCCAGAAAGAGCGGGCGACATTAAACATTCTTTAGCTAATATTAATTCTATACAGGATAATCTAGGATACAAACCTTTGTATACCTTTCAAGAAGGTGTTGATGAGTATATTTCAACATTAATTTAATGAATTTAATCTATTACAAATATTAGATTAATTTGTTTTAGAGTATGTATAAATTCATTAAAAAATCCGATTTCATTAGTAAAATAATTTTACTTGTTTCTGGGACACTAATTGCTCAATCAATCTCTTATTTACTTTCTCCAGTAATTTCAAGACTATATACTCCTGAAGAAATGTCTTATTTGACATTACTAATTAGAATTTCAAGTTTTTTTGCTGTAATCTCTACAGGTAGATTTGAGATAGCTTTCCCCCTTCCGAAGAGAGATGAACATGCTTTTTCACTTTATAAGTTTACAGCATCCCTTACTTTCTTAGTCGTTATTATTTCAATATTTATTGTTTATTTATTTGATTATTTTGATTTTCAACAATTCTATATAAAACCCATTTTATATTTTATACCAATTTCTATTTTACTTGTTTCTTTTAATAGCCAAGGTGTAAATTGGGCTATAAGGCAAAAGGATTTTAAATCAATTAATACCTCTAAAATTTTACAATCAACTATAAACTCGTTATTATGTGTGTTTTTAGGTTGGTATTCTTTTGGTGTGAATGGATTAATAATTGCTTTTTTGTTTAGCTTGTTACTTTCTAATATACCTTTTTTTAAATCTTTTTTACAAACGTATTCTAGGTTGAAATTTTATAGATTTAAAAGAAATAAATACATTATACTAAAGGAATATATCGGGTTTCCTAAGGTAAATTTACCGCATGTACTTATGGATCTTACGAAAGATTTATTTATTGCTTTTTATTTGATTTTTTTATTTGATAAAGAAATATTAGGACTTTATGACTTTTCTTATAGAATGTTACGTTTGCCAATAATATTACTTGGAGTTTCAATAAGTCAAGTGTTGTTTAAAAAATCAGTTGATTTAATTAATGACAAAAAATCCATATATCCAATTGTTCGAAAAACGATTTTAATGTTGTTTTTACTTTCTATTGTTCCATTTGGAATATTGTTTTTATATGGTTCGGATATTTTCGGGTTTATTTTTGGTGAAAATTGGAGAGAAGCAGGACGTTTTTCAGAAATAATGTCACCTTGGTTAATGATGAATTTTATTGTTTCTCCAGTTTCTCAAATCCCTACAGTTCTTAATAAACAAAAAACATTTTTTATACTGAGTTTTATCTCAACTTTGTTGTTGGTGTGTGTATTTTTATTGAATCAATTAATCCCGAATGTAAACTTTATTTACACCTTAAAAATTCTTAGTATAAGTCAGTTTTTCTGTTTGATTTTTGTGCTATTTTGGATACTTAGAATAAGTAAAAAAACAATGTCAAAGATTTAATTTTTTTAGAGCTAAATGCCAAGTTGGCGTTAAATCTTTTGTTGCTCCTTTAGTTGTATAAGAATACCAGATAGCAATTTTATTATCAGCAATTAGTGCTGAAGACCTGTAAACATATTTTAAATTTTTATAAGGTATGTTTTTTTTATTTAGAATTTCATGGTTATTTGTCCAATTAATTAAATCTTTACTTTCGGCTAAATATAGTGAGTAATTATCGTTTAATGGATTGCCATAATATCCTGTTGTAAGAAGATAATATTTTTTATCATCTCCTTTTATTACATCTAAATGCCAAGGTGAATAGTTTTTAGGGAATTCTATGTTTGGAGTTTTAGTATTCTCTTTCTTGAAATTATAATCTTTTTTAGAAATTATAGTTTCAATTCTATTATATTTTAAATCATTGTTTACAAAATACAATACGTATTCATTTTTTTTATTGTTGAACATAATTGAAGGTGACATTATTAATGGCTCATTCTTCTTTAAGTTGTAATTGAGAATTGTTGATTTTTTAAAGACAGATGATTTGTTTTTCTGAGTTAAAGCAATTACATTATTGAATTTCGGTCTCAACATTTCAATATAATAAATAACCAATTCTCCTTTTTTATTAAAAAAAATATCAGGATCACAATTGTGGTCAATAATTGGTTTTTTAACGATAGGATTAATGTCTTTCATGTAATCTGTGAAATTTACTCCATCATAACTTTTATAAAGACATGGGTTTTCTAGAGAATCAATATAATATGGGTAAGGTGTTATACCCATTATTAACTCATTTTTGTTCCATAAAACATCTGGATGAACTACTTGACCACTTCCATCATAAGTTTTAATTTCTATACTTGAATCTGAAGGAAGTTTTTTTATAAATTCAGAAATAGTAGTAGCAATAATTTGATTTTCTGAATATAAATTTTTAATCTTTTTCACTTTAACTTGACAAGAATTTAAAATAAAAAGTATTATAATAGGTATGAAAATTTTCATTTTTTTTAAAAAATTATCCCCAAATATAAGGTATAATAAGATAATAATTTATCTTTTTAAGTATTTTTTTATAAAATTAAAATATTCTTTTTTTTTGTTATTTTTGTTAGACATTATGGGTAAATACACGAAGTATATTATAACATTTTTTACGGAATTTTTAATTTTGTTTTTGGGAATTATAGTTTATAAAATTGTTAATGAAAGATTCAATAACACCCAATTTACAGAATACAATTTATTTAGAAGATCTTCATCCCTTTTCCAACCTTTAATTATGTGTGGATTAGGAGTTTCAATACCTAAATTTACTAGTAAATACCTAAATAGAAATTCATTATTAATTGTAGGCTTTTTCATACTTTTTATTGTAGTAAGTTTGTTTGGATCTGTTTTTTTAATTTTTCATGAATTTTTTTCTGTACTACTTTTTGGAAATAAAATATATTCTAATTTAATTTTTCTTTTAGTTTTGATGCTTTTTGGAGCAGGTTTCCATTCAATTGTTTATGGTTATTTGAGGGGTAAATTCTTATACGGTTACGCCAATCTTTTTCAGTTATTCAATATCGGTTTAGTTCCTGTGTTAACCTTGTTTGTATATAAAGATATTTCTAGCGTATTTTTTCTAAATTCTATAATTTGGATTATTTCATCAGTAATCGTTTTTATCTTTTTAGTGTTGTTTTATAAACCTAAAATAAATAAAGTAGTGATAAAACATGATTTGATTAAATTATTGTATTTTGGTTTACCTAGAATACCAGGTGATTTTGCACTTTTGATTTTGATTTCATTACCATCTTTTATCGTATTACATATTTATAATGATTTTAAACTTGCTGGTTTTGTTGCTTTTTCAACTACAATGTTGAATTTAGTTGGGGCCGCATTTGGTCCTATTGGATTGATTTTGTTGCCAGAAACAAATCGGTTAATAAAAAATAAAGAAATAGATAAATTAAAGAAAATAACGAGAAAAATATTAATTATCACTACCGTTTTGATTTTTATTGGTTTAGTTATTTTTTCTTTATTCCCAAGTTTTTTCCTTGATTTATTAGTTTCTGAAACAGATGTGAAATTAATATCAGCTTGCAAAATCATGTTGCTAGGAGGGTTTGGCTATGCTCTTTATTTAAATCTAAGAAGTATTTTAGATGCTTTTTATTTTAAACCAGTTAATAGTGTGAATTTACTAAAAACATTATTTTTTTTAATTCTAATGGTATTGATCACTTGGTATTTCAATCTTTCCTTTGAATATTTACTATATTCATTTTCAATTTCTATGTCATTATTAGGTTTATTAACTTATTATAAAGTAATATCAATTTTAAAATTACATTAATCTATATGTTATCATTTATTGTTTTATTCATTTTTACATTTTTAATTGTTTTTGTACAGTTTAAAATTTGGAAAATAACACCAAATGTAATTTTTCCAGTATGTACATTTATATTTTACTATTGGTCATTAGCTGGTGCATGGATTTTTACTATTGATCAAAGTTTTGGAGAATTTGGAAGGTATTTGAATATGACTTATTATGTGTATTTAGAAAAAGTTTATCCTGTTAAATTAGATAGTACTTATGCACAAATGATCGTTTACTATGGTTTGTTTATTTTATTTTTTCAGTTAACTATTTATTTGATTCTGAAAAGAAGATTTAAAAATCAAGTTTCAAAAAAATCATTGAAATTAATTTTTTTAGATACAAGGATTATTTCTGTTATGATTTTTATTTTCATCATCCTTTCCTTTGTAATTGTTAAAATACCTATTTATAAATCCATCATGTTAGAAGAATCAGTTTATGCAAATGTTCGAAAAGGTTTGGTGCCTTTTTATTCATTTCATCAGTTGTTTAATTTAAGTGCTTGTTTTTTATCCTATTTTACTTTGGCAGTTTATTTGAAAAATGATGAAGATAGCCAATTCAAAATTGTCAAGTCTAAATCGGGGCTAGTGTGTTTTACCTTATTGTTTATTGCTACTAATGTTTGGCTTGTATTTCTTGGTAATAAGCATGAGATTTTAATTTTAGGGATCACTTCTTTCTTATTTTTAGCATATCCTGTTTTAAATTATAAACATCTCAAATCTTTAATTCTGTTAACGGTTATTTTATTTGTAAGTTTTGTGCTTACGGATCCTATTAGATCTCTAGCTCCTGTTTTATTAAAACCTTTTAAACAGTCTTCCTTTATAACAAATTCGGATACACAAATTAGAATCGCTAATTATGTGAAAATAGAAGAAAATAAGAGTTTCAATGATTTGAAATTAATTGAAAAAGAGAAAATCAGAATGTTAAAACGTAAACATAAAAAATTTAGAGCAAATTTAATAGATGAAAAAAAAGATCACAAGTCTTTATATGAAATAAAAGAAGAGATTTCAAATAATCTACATATTAAAAATAGTTCTCATGTATATTATGGTAAATCAAAATTTGATCAAATCAAAATAGCATTAGCTACTATTGCATTCAGTAATGAAATGTTCTCAGGTCAATTTTCATTATATGCTTCCTTAAAAGAAAAGTTGCCAATATCTATTGGTCATAGTTTTTACTCAGCATTTTGTGTTTTTATTCCTAGATCAATAATAAAAGATAGACCCGTAAGTAGTTACGAATATTACTCAAAAAAATTAGAGTTGGACCCAGCACAAGGTTTTACTATTAATCATGCAACTGATTGGTATTTGAATTTTGGGTTTATAGGAGTTTTAATAGGGGGAGTTTTCTGGGGTGCTTTAATTTCATTTTTATATTTAGGTTCGGTTATAGTGGTTTCGGATGTTTTAAAAAATTTATCATTTATTTCATTGATAAGTGTAGCCGCTTATTTTTCTATGATTATCAGAGGAGGAATAGATATATTAAAAGTGATTGTTTTTGAATCAATTTTAATTCCTATAATGTTATTATTAGTTTGTCATTTTTTATACTCTTATTTAATTTTGATTAAAAAAAATAAATGATGAAAATTTTAATTACTGGAGCTTCTGGTTTTATAGGTCAACATTTAATCGAAATGATTGATTTAGATATGTATAAAGTTTCTCTTTTAACTAGAGATGTAAATAAAAAACAAAGAATTTATAGAAGTGAAATAAACATTCTACAAGGTGATTTAAATGATTTGCCAAGTTTGATTTTAGCAACAAAAGATATTGATTGTATTGTAAATATTGCTGCAGAAGTAAGAAATCAATCTCAACTTGCGGCGACCAATATACAAGGTGTTAAAAATTTAATGGATGCAATTGTTATTAATGGGGTTAAAAAGATTGTCCATATAAGTAGTGTAGGTGTTGTTGGGAAACAGTTTAATATAAATCATGAACTGGTAGATGAAAATTGTTTACCAACCCCTCAAAATCAATATGAAATAACGAAACTAGAATCTGAAAAAATCATTAATCACGTAGCTAATCAAAATAGTGTTAAAACCATTATTTTGCGGCCAACTAATGTATTTGGAGAATTTCACCCTTATAATGCTGTTTTATCTTTAATTAATTTTATTAAAAAATATAAATTTATATTTACTACACGAAATGCAAGATTAAATTATGTTTATGTAAAAGACCTTTGTGCAGTGATTTTGGAATGTATTAAAAATCAAGATTTTGAGGGAGATATTATTAATGTTGGTGCATCAGAAAAATTGGATGATTTTGTGATTAATTTATCAAATAACCTCAATATTAAATTGAATGTATTTTATTTACCATTAATCTTTATTAAATTTTTAGAGTTATTTAAATTCAATAAATTTAGGTCTGTTTCAAATGGAATTGAATATGATAGTGAAAAATTTAAAAAAATAATTTCTCGATATAATTTTGATAGTATAGGTAATACAATAGAGTTTTTTATAGAAAAAAATATGATAAAATGAAAATTTGCCTTTTTGCTGATTCAGATAGTATTCATACAATAAGATGGTGTAATTATTTTGTAGAATTAGGTCATGATGTTCATTTAATTTCATTTAAACCGACTGAAGTTTTAAATGTTTCAAATTATTTCATAGAAACAGGTGAGATAAATGTTAGCGGAGGAAATTGGAAAGTTCTTCTACATTTTAGAAAAGTTAAAGCTATTTTAAAAAGAATTAATCCTGATGTTTTTCATGCTCATTATGCAACGAGTTATGGAATAACAGGGGCACTTTGTAATTTTCATCCTTTTGTTATAACAGCTTTAGGATCTGATGTTTTAATAAGTCCAGAACAATCTAAAATAGTAAAAACTTTATTAGTTTGGGCTTTAAAAAGAGCTGATTGGATTACTTCAATGGCAGATCATATGAGTATAAAAATAAATTCGTTCATTCATCAGCCAAATAAAATTACAACTTTACCTTTTGGAATCGACACTACTGTTTTTTATGAAATGAATAGTAGAAATAGTAAGGACGATTCTTTTGTGATAGTGAGTACAAGAAATTTTGAGCCTGTTTATAATCTTACCCATTTAATCCTTGCATATAAAAAAATAGTAGACAAAATTCCTAAATCAAAATTAGTAATGATTGGGGCAGGTTCCCAAAAAGAAGAAATTAAAAAATTGGTAATTGATTTAGAATTAAAAGAATTCGTTGAGTTTAAAGGAAAATTAACACAGCCAGAAATTTCAAATGAGCTAAACAGGGCTCATTTATTCGTAAGTGTTTCAAAATCAGACGGAAACAATATTTCATTAAATGAGGCAATGGCTTGTGGAGCTTTATGTATTGCAACTAATATACCTGCAAATATTCAATGGATTGAAGATGATGTAAACGGATATTTAGTTGAAATTGATGATGTTGATGAATTAGCTGCTAAAATGATAAAAAGTTATAACAACTTTGATGTTTTTCAAAAATCAGCTCTACCCATCAATAGACAAATAATTAGTGAAAAGGCTGATTGGAGACATAATATGAGTGCCGTAATTGGTAAATACGAGTTTTTAATTAAAAAGTGAAAAATTTTGAAAAGAATTGTTATCATTGGTTCGGGGGGGCATGGTAGAGTTGTCTACGATGCAATACAAATGTGTGGAGATTTATCAATTGTAGGCTTTATAGATCAAAACTTAGCTGTTGGAACCAAAATAATCGATGATTGTAAGGTAGTTTTGTCACAAGATGAATTGTTTAAATTACCTGAGATTACAGATTTTTTTATTGTAGCAATTGGTAACAATAAAATTCGTTATTCAGTTTTTTTAGAAGCTTCAAAATATTCAACGCCAATTACAATTATCCATCCAAGTGTATCGATAGCTTCAGATGTTGAAATTAAAGAAGGAACGCTGATTTTATCTAATTCAACAATTTCTACAGGGGTTAGGATAGGTGCAAATACAATTATAAATTCAAATGTAGTTGTAGATCATGATTCAAATATTGGAATGAATGTACATTTAAAAATAGGCACTTTGATAGGAAGTAATTCAGTTGTTTCTGATTTTTCTACTACAAATATTGGTGAAGTAATTTTAGAATTTTCTGCAAAATAATGAAGAAGATACTTAAATATGATTTTAGAAGATGGTTTGAGTTTTTGTTATCAATGTTTGTATTTACTTTTCTGATTTCTCCAAAACTTTCTAATCTTTTTATTTTTTTGTTAATTGTGATAGTAGTTTTAGGCTATATTAGAAAAAACATTTATTTCAATTTCAACAATTTAAATTACCTTTTTATTGGATTCTATTTTTGTTATATAGTTGGATCAATATGGACAAATCATCCGTCTGTAGCTATGGGTTATTTAGAGAAGAAATTATCATTACTTGTATTTCCATTGTTATTCTCCTTTAATTTAAAGGAAGAAAAATTGAGTTTAAGATTACCTATTATTGCTTTTGTATTTGGTTTGTTTTTTTTAACAATACAAGGGTTATTAGCATCTTTTAATTGTTTTTTTTCTAACGGATCTAGTTTATGTTTTTCAGCTTCCACATTATCTAGTATACATCATCCAACTTATTTCTCAGTTTTTTTATTTTTTTCAATGGGTTTAGTATGGTATGGGTATAAAAATAATTTTAGATTTTTTAATTTCCCTTTGGTTTTAACTTATCTGATTTTTGCAATTTTAGTTCAAAGCTCACTAATGTCATTAGCAGGTGTATTGTATTTGTACTTTTTTTTAGGGTTATTATTGTTCGTCTTCCTAATTAAGAAATTCAATAAAATGTTGATACTATTTTTGTTTGTAGTAGGGATTACAATTACTTTTTCAACGGTAAAGTATATCCCATATTTGAGAGATGAAATTGGTCAATCTCAAGAAGCATTTAAAAATTATATTAAGAATCCGATTCAATATATCAAATCAAGGAAATATCCATTATCAGGGAATGATACTAGATTAACAATGTGGGAAACGTCTTTACTTGTATTTGAAGAACATATTTTTGGAGTTGGTACGGGTAATGTTGACGACTATTTAACTGACCGTTTGAATGATTTTGGTCAAACAGAATTAGCTAAACAAAATTACAACCCGCATAATCAATTTTTACAAATTGCTGTAGAAATTGGAATTATAGGATTACTTCTCTTTATAATATTGATAGGTAGTTTATTGAAATTTGCATTTATAAATAGAAATTATTTAATCTTAATACTTGTTACAAGTTTGATTTTTAATTCTTTATTTGAATCAATGCTTCAGAGGCATAGTGGAATTGTTTTTTATTGTTTTTGGATAACGCTTATTATAACTCAATTTAAAAAAAGTGATATTATTTTTAAAGTTAACCATATCAGCTAATAATAATTACTTTTATCACTGTTAAAATGTATAAAATGAAAACAAAAAAGAAAAGGATCTTAGTCTTAGCTCCACACACTGATGATGGTGAATTTGGTTGTGGAGGCACTATCTCAAAATTTATAAATGAAGATCACGATGTATACTATGCTGCTTTTTCGGCTTGTCAACAATCTGTTTTACCACAATTTCCTTCTGACATTTTAATAACTGAAGTTAAAGAAGCCACTAGCATTTTAGGTATTAAACCCTCAAATTTGATTCTTTTTGATTATGATGTTAGAACTTTTGGATATCAACGTCAAGATATTTTAGATGATTTAATCAAATTAAGAGCTGATATACAACCGGAATTAATATTTATGCCTACAATAACTGATGTTCATCAAGATCATCATACGATTGCAGAAGAAGGAATGAGAGCTTTTAAATTCAATAGTATTTTGTCTTATGAATTGCCTTGGAATAATTTTTCATTTTCAACTTCTAGTTTTGTTCATTTGAGTGAAACCGACATTCAAACGAAAGTGAATGCATTACAAGCATATCAATCACAGGCACATAGACCTTATTCAGATGAAGATTTTATTCGTTCATTAGCAAGAACTAGAGGTGTTCAGATAGGTACAAGATATGCAGAAGCATTTGAATTAGTTAGATGGATAATTGATTGATTATGAATGTTTTAAGTTTAGTTAATTTTTTAGAACCTCTTTCGTTAACTATTGTAAACGAAGAAAGTATTTTAGAGGTTCGAAGTATAGATGATGAAGATTTTAAAAGTACGAGTTTAGGATGGTGTTCTATAAAAAAATTAGATTTACTATTAAAAGTAAAGTCAGGTACAGTTTTATTAAATTCTGAATTAGCTGAAAATTATTTAACTATAAATTCCTCATTTCCTTTCAATGCAATTATTGTAGAAAATCCTCGAAAATCATTTGCAGAAGTATTAAGACATTTTTTTATTGAGGAAAGTGAATGGAAAGGAATACATTCGACTTCAACAATTCATCCAAGTGTTGTTTTCGATGAAAATCTAATTACAATTGAACCAAATGTTGTTTTAGAGAAAAATATCCGAATAGGGAAACGTGTTTATATTGGGGCAAACACTGTAATTAAATCAGGAACAATAATCGGCGATGACGTTAAAATTGGTTCAAACAATACAATTGGAGGAGTAGGTTTTGGCTATGAACCAAACGAAGAGGGTATGTATGAATTAATTCCTCATTTGGGAAATGTTATTTTACATGATAAAGTTGAAGTCGGTAATAATACATGTATTGATAGAGCTGTTTTAGGGTCTACTGTTTTAGAGTCAGAAGTAAAAGTTGATAATCTTGTTCACATAGCACATGGAGTTCGAATTGGTTCTAATAGTCTTGTTATAGCACATGCAATGATTGCAGGTAGTGTTCAAATCGGTAAAAACACTTGGGTTTCGCCTTCTGCTTCAATAAAGCAAAAATTGATAATTGGAGATAATGCACTTGTAGGAATGGGAAGTGTAGTTCTAAAAAATGTTGAAGATGGTGCAATCGTTGTAGGTGTTCCAGCAAAGAAAATAAATTAGGATGAAGTTATCTGTTATTATACCTTGTAGAAATGAAGTTAATTTTATTGAAGAGTGTATAGAATCGATTTATTCTAATGATTTACCGCTAACTTGTGAATTGAATGTTATTATTGTCGATGGTTTAAGTGATGATGGTACAAGAGATAAGATAAAAACATTAAGTAATAGGTTTCCTAATTTGTTTTTAGTTGATAATAGACTTCAATTAACTCCTTTCGCTTTTAATTTAGGTATTCATTTTTCAAAAGCTGATTTCTATCAAATTATAGGTGCTAGACACATTGTTTCAACTAATTATCTTTTTAAATCAATAGAGATATTACAAAAAGACTCCAGTGTTTGGTGTGTCGGAGGTAGGTTAATAAATGAGTATACAAATGACTCTAGTAGAATAATTTCAAAAGCAATGGATACTTCTTTTGGTATGGGATTGGGTAATTTTAGGATACTAGATAAATCTGATTTTACCGATACAGTAACCAGTCCTATGTATCCTTCATGGGTTTTCGATAAAATAGGATATTTTGATGAAGAATTAATTCGAAATCAAGATGATGATTTTAATTTTCGAGTAACAAAAGCAGGTGGGAAAATTTGGTTTGAACATGATATTTCATTAAGGTATTATGTTAGAGGTAATTATAAAGGATTATATAAGCAATTTTTTCAATATGGATATTGGAAAGTTTTTGTAAATAAAAAACATGGAGAGGTAACTACTTTAAGGCAATTAGTACCACCTTTCTTTGTATTATATCTTTTTATTTTACCATTTATTTTAATGTTTAGCTTGATTTTTGGATCAATTTTTTCAATAGGTTTAATTTTATATGTTTTTTTAGCAGCTATAGTTGCTTTTAAAAAATCATTAGCTATTAAAGAGTTTTTCGGAATATTTAAAACATTTCCTATATTACATTTTAGTTACGGAATTGGTTATTTACAAGGAATAGTTCATTTTTTAATTTTAGGTAAAAAACCATCGAATAAACAAAAAAGTTTGTCAAGATAATTGTAAATTAGCAAAAAAAAACAATAATGATTCCATTTTCACCTCCTCGTATTGATCAGAAAATAATTGATGAAGTTACTCTTGCTTTAAAATCGGGTTGGATTACTACTGGACCAAGAACAAAGTTATTTGAGAAAAAAATAACTGAATATTGTGGCAATAAAAGTACCGTTGCGTTAAATTCGGCAACTGCTGGATTAGAGTTGATTTTGAGATGGTTTGGTGTTAAAGAAGGGGATGAGGTTATTTTACCAGCATATACTTATTGTGCTACCGCTAATGTAGTTATTCATTGTGGAGCAACACCTGTTTTTGTAGATGTAAATTCAACTGATTTTAATATATCGGTTTCGGAAATTGAAAAAGCCATCACCTCAAAAACAAAAGTGATAATGCCGGTTGATTTTGCTGGTGTACCTTGTGATTTTAGTGAGATTAATTCTTTAGTTAAAAGGGACGATATTGTATCTAAGTTTGAAGCATCAACTGAAGAACAGTCTAATCTTGGTCGAATTTTAGTGTTGTCTGATGCGGCACATTCTTTTGGAGCATTATATAACGGAAAAGTTGCAGGTAATTTGACGGATGTTTCCGTATTTTCATTTCATGCCGTTAAAAATTTGACTACAGCAGAGGGCGGAGCAATTGCTTTAAATTTCCCTGAACCATTTGATAATGAAGAATTATATAAAAAATTCTGTATTACTTCGTTACATGGACAAAATAAAGATGCTTTAGCTAAAACTCAAAAAGGGAATTGGAAGTATGATGTTGTAGAAGCTGGATATAAATGTAATATGACAGATATTTCTGCAGCTATAGGACTAATAGAGCTTGAAAGATACAAAGATGATACTTTGGTAAAAAGAAAGTATATTTTCGATATGTTTAATTCTGAGTTATCAAAGTATGATTGGGCTGAATTACCAGAATATGAAACTAGCTCAAAGACATCCTCCTATCATTTATTTCCTTTAAGAATAAAGAATATTTCAGAGGAGCAGAGAGATGAGATGATAAAAAGAATATTTGATGAAGATGTTTCCGTAAATGTTCATTTTATCCCGGTTCCGATGTTGTCATTCTACGTTAACAAAGGATACGATATTAAAAAATATCCGGTAACATTAGATAATTTTAAGAGAGAAATATCTTTACCTGTTTTTTATGATTTAACTGATGAGCAAATAGCGAAAGTTATAAATTCTGTTGTAAAATCCGTAAAATCTGTTATCAATTGAAACGAATTTTTGACATTCTAGTCTCTGGGTTGATTTTGATTTTTTTCCTTCCTTTTGGATTATTATTTTCATTTTTAATTATTTTTGAAAGTAGAGGGGGAATATTTTATAGACAACAAAGAATTGGAAAAAACAACACTCCTTTTAAATTGTTTAAATTCAGATCAATGCGAGTTGATGCTGATAAAAGCGGAAAATTAACGGTTGGGATGAGAGATTCTAGAATAACCAAAGTGGGTTATTTTTTAAGAAAGTATAAATTGGATGAGTTCCCTCAATTTATAAATGTTTTTATTGGTCAAATGAGTATAGTAGGTCCGAGACCAGAAGTGAAAGAATACGTTGATTTATACAATGAAGAGCAGAGAAAAGTTTTAAATGTAAAACCTGGAATTACGGATTATGCCTCTTTAGAGTATTTTGATGAAAATGAATTATTAGGAAAGTCAGAAAACCCTCAAGAGACGTATATTAAAGAAATCATGCCGGCTAAATTAGAATTAAATAAAAAGTATTTATCTAATCCAACCATTTCTCATGATATATCAATTATGTGGAAGACATTTATGAAAATGATTAAGTAATCTAATTATAAGTAATGAAAAAGTACAGATTTTTGTTATTTATTCTCCCCGTTATTTTTTTCTTTCTTTACTATTTTTGGCCAATCCGTAAGGATACTCTCAAAGTACTTTTTATAGGGAATAGTTATACGTATCGAAATGAAATGCCGTCTATTTTTGAGGGAATTGCTATTTCAAAAGGTAAAAAAGTGTATGTTGACGATTGTACTTTAGGAAAAGCAACTTTAGCTATTCAATCAAAAAGATTTGCACTGAAAAATGCAATTTCGAAAGAGAAATGGGATGTTGTAATCATTCAAGGTTCAAGCAGAGATTTTGTTAAAGATTCATCAATTATAGTTAAGAAGACGAAGCCCGCTTTAGAAAAAATCATTAAAGCTGTTCAAAAAAACAATCCATCTACCAAAATGTTGTTTTATATGACTTGGGGCTATCGAAACGGTTTTAAACCTATTGATGAGGTAAATACCTTTGAAAAAATGTCAAACTTAATTGAGAAAAGGTATTTAGGTTTGTATAAAACCTATGATATCGGGGTAGTACCTGTAGGGATGGTTTGGAAAGATGTTCGAAAAAAGAGGGATGATGTTGTTTTGTATGTTAA
>CAMDMY010000030.1 GCA_945902775.1 Chryseobacterium gleum
CCTACATTTGTAGTATGAAAAAACAAAAAATAGCAAAATATTTTTGTGGATTAACAATTTTATTATTATTCACGTTTTCTTTTTTTTCATTTTTTCAAATTAATAACAATTTAAAAATACATCTGAGTCAAAAAGAATATAAATTTTCATTAACAGAAAAAAATTCTTCTATCTTTTTTAATGAAAATGAAGAGATCGATAGTAATGAAGAAAATGGCCTTAATTTAACAAAATCAATAGTTCCAATCATACTTTTTTATAACTATCATTTATTCTTAAAAAATAAAACTAAAACAAACAATAATTTTACTCAATCTAAAATTTCCAATCACTTACCTACCTGGTTAGAAATAAGACATCTTATTATTTGATAATTCAATAACTAGTTAATAAATAAGCAACTAAAAATTAATACTTTATAAAGTATTATAATAGAATTAGTTTGCATTTATTTTCATTATATATTGACTTCAAATGAAAACTTCAGTATCATTTAATGAAAATGAATTAATTGAAAAATTAATCCATTTTTTACCAGCACAAGCACCTTTAAAAGATTTTATTACTCAAAATCGACTTGTATCTTTTCAAAATAAAACGTTTCACGAAGCAATGAAAGAAGCTTCTGAAATCTTTGGATATAAAGTATATCTTTCATTAAAAGATTATCGAGCATTATATGCAGATAATAAAATCAAACATTCAATTTTAGAAAAAATAATTGAAGATAAAAAGGGAAATGAATCGTCTCAATTTTGGTTAAATAAACTTTTTAATCAAGAAAAATTTGTTAAAAAAAACAAACGAGCGGGGAAACTTCGCTCAAAATGGAAAAGTGAATATAAAGTAGATATAGACACTTTAGTTCATACAAATTTATTTAAAATCATTTGTAGTTATTTGGATCAAGGAATTTCCATATGGAATTTCCCAACTGCTGAAATCGGATTATTAGGTTCTATAAAAGAATTGGAAAAAAATAGTTTTTCCAGTTTTTTCAAAACTAAAAGAGCAAAACAATTATTATTAGAGGATAAATGTGAATTAGAATATTTACTAAACATACTTGTTGGTGATGTAAATTTATATGAACACTATTTATTTGACCAACAATTTGCTCATTCTGGTTGGTCTGGTTTAGCAGCTGTAATTCAAAATAAACCTGAAACTTTATTAGATACTAAAAAAATAACTTTAAAAGATTTTATTGTATTAGAATTACTTCTTGAAATTGATGCTTTAGATGCTCATTTTGGTAAGATCTGGTCTCCTTTAAGTCATAAATTAGACGATTTAAACTTCAATTTATTTGAGAAAGTTGAAACAACAGAATATGATACTTTACTAGCAATTTGGCAAGAAGCATATGAATTTAGTTTTTACGACCAAGTTTTAGGTGCAGTTAAATTAGAAGATAAATCAGAAAAAAATCAAACTACAACTTTTCAAGCTTTTTTCTGTATAGATGTTAGAGAATGTTCAATTCGAAGACACGTCGAAAAAATTGATCCTAACTGCAAAACTTTTGGAACTCCAGGTCATTTCAATGTGGAATTTTATTTCCAACCAGAACATGGGAAATTTCATACTAAAGTTTGTCCAGCACCTGTTACTCCAAAATTTCTAGTTAAAGAAATCGAAAATACGACAAAAAGGAAAAACGAAATTCATTTTACAAAGCATGCAAACTCATTACTTTTTGGTTGGCTTTTCACTCATACTTTAGGCTTATGGTCTGGATTTAAATTAATGCTCAATATTTTCAGTCCTAGAAATAGTTCTTTGACGGTTTCGTCTTTTCAACACATGGATAAAAATTCAAAATTATCAATTGAAAATACACCCCCTAATGATAAAGAAGGTGATTTACAAATCGGATTTTCTATCGATGAAATGACTGATAGAGTTGAGGGACTTCTTAAAAGTACAGGCTTAGTTGATAATTTCTCTAATATTATATATGCTGTGGGACATGGATCAAGCAGTGTTAACAATACACATTATGCTGTTTATGATTGTGGTGCTTGCTCTGGAAGACCTGGATCTGTGAATGCTAGAGCAATAAGTTATATGGCAAATCACAAAATAGTAAGAGAGAAATTGATAAAAAGAGGACTAATTATTCCTGATGAAACCCAATTTATCGGTGCTTTACATGATACATCAAGAGATGAAATACTTTTTTATGATGTTGAAATCCTATCAGAATCTAATAAAATTGCACATAACCAAAATGAAACAAATTTTAATCTTGCACTCGACAATAATGCAAAAGAAAGAGCAAGAAGATTTTTACTGGTAGATACTCACGATACTGCTAAAAAAATTCACGATAAAGTAAGAAAACGATCTATTACGTGGTATGAACCAAGACCTGAATTAACCCATTGCGGAAATGCACTTTGTATTGTCGGAAGTCGAATTTTATCTAAAGGATTATTCTTAGATAGACGATCATTTTTAAATTCGTACAATTATAAAATTGATCCTGAAGGAAATTATCTTTTATCTATTCTGAATGCTGTGGCACCTGTTTGTGGGGGGATTAATTTAGAATATTATTTCTCAAGAGTTGACAACCACCTATTAGGTGCAGGTACAAAATTACCTCACAATGTTATGGGACTTTTTGGAGTTGCAAATGGAATAGAAGGTGATTTAAGAACTGGGCTACCAAATCAAATGGTAGAAATTCATGAACCACTTAGATTAATGGCAATTGTAGAACATTATCCAGAAGTTATTCTCCAAGCAATCAAAAAAAATCCTTCAACATATGAATGGTTTGCAAATGAATGGGTAAGATTAGCAGCAATTCATCCAGAAACTGGTGAATTTTATTTAATGAGAAATGGTGAATTTGAGTCATACACTCCACTTACTAATTCGGTTGAAACAGTCGAAAACATTATGACTCTTGTAGAATCAAGTCATGATGCTTTGTCAGTTCAATTAATAAAAAATAATTAAGATATGGAAACTTACGTAATGGACTCATTTATTAAAGCTTTCATACTTACATCTTTTGTAGGATTTATTATAAGCTTATTAATTCCGAAAAAAAATGAAACAATCGTATCAATTGTCTCTTACTCTACTATTGGCATTCAACTTTTGGGAACATTTATCTTTTTAGCCTATTGGTTATATAATGGACATCCTGAAGTTAATGTAAAAGAATTTTCAATTTTTAGAGCTGAGGGTTATGACTTCTATATCGATTTGTTTTTTGATAAAATTACTGCTACATACCTTATAATTGGAACTTTATTAACGTTTCTTATAACAGTTTATAGCAGGTATTATCTTCACCGTGAACCAGGATATAAACGTTTTTTCAGTATTCTACTTTTCTTTTATTTGGGTTATAATATCATCATTTTTTCAGGAAATTTAGAAACTTTATTTATTGGTTGGGAAATTTTAGGAATTTCTTCATTTTTACTAATTGCCTTTTACAGAGATCGTTATCTACCAGTAAAGAATGCCGTAAAAGTGTTTTCAATTTATAGAATTGGTGATGTTGGATTAATTCTAGCTATGTGGTTAAGTCACCATTTATGGCATCAAAATATTTCTTTTCATGATTTAGAAAACGTAGCTTCAGTAAATGAACATTTAGCGAATCATAGTTGGATGGGGATTATTATTTCGCTTTTAATTTATATGTCTGCAGCAGCTAAATCGGCTCAATTACCATTTTCTTCTTGGTTACCTAGAGCTATGGAAGGGCCTACTCCATCAAGTGCAATTTTTTACGGTTCTTTGTCTATTCACATAGGAGCATTTATTATGCTAAGAACATATCACTTTTGGGAAAATCAGACTTCATTTAGAATTTTCGTTATTGTAATAGGTTTGGCAACTAGTATTATTGCTATTTTAACTTCACGTGTGCAATCCTCTGTAAAGAGTCAAGTCGCCTACTCTTCGATTGCACAAATTGGATTGATATTTATTGAAATTGCATTAGGACTAGAATCTTTAGCTTTAGTTCATATCGCAGGAAATGCTTTTTTAAGAATGTATCAATTATTAGTATCACCTTCAGTAGTTAGTTATAAAATAAGAGAGCAGTTCTATAATTTCACTCCTAGAATTAAAACAATTGAAGATAGTTTTCCTAAAAAATTGGAATATTCATTGTACATTTTAAGTTTAAAAGAATGGAATTTAGATTCATTTATGTATAGAATTCTTTGGAATCCACTTAAAAAAATGGGAAATAAATTAAATTTCTTATCTTTTAAAAATGTTTATTTCTTCTTTATTTTAATATATGCTTTAGGCATTTTCTTTATCTACAACCGTGAATACCTTCCATTAGAAGTAAATTATTATTTACCAACCATTTTTGCTGGAATTGGTTTGTTAGCTATTATAAAAGGATTCACCGAAAGATCTAGTGTTCGTTTAAGTTGGAGTTTAATCTTAATAAATCATTTCTCTACTGTTCTGGCTATATCATTTAATGAGCATTTTGACACATCTCATATCTGGTGGTATATAAGTGGAGTTATTATCGCAGGCTTATTAGGTTATGCATGTATACAAAGGTTAAGGTATTTAGATGTATGGATTAGTTTAGATAAATTTTACGGACATTCATATGAACATCCTAAAATTGCATTTTTATTTCTTTTAGCTTGTTTAGGCATGTCTGGATTTCCAATAACTCCTACATTCATTGGTGAAGATTTAATTTTTTCACATATCCATGAAGATCAGTTCTTATTAGCTTTTTTCATAGCAATGAGTTTCGTTTTAAATGGATTAGCAGTAATAAGAATATATGCTAGAATCTTCTTAGGTCCAAATCTAAAAAAATTTCAAGGAAGAACTCAAAGAACTGCATAAAATATTGAATTATCGATGTTTGATGTTGAATGAAATTAATTATTATACAATTAAAAATGAAAATGAAAACTAATAATATAAATAAACCGAAAGATGGTTTTGAAGGAATGAAAGAAAATTTCAAAAGCGATTCATTATCGGGATTTCTTGTTTTCTTATTGGCCTTACCATTAAGTTTAGGTATTGCAAAAGCAAGTGAATTCCCTGCTATTTATGGTTTGGTAACTGCAATGATTGGTGGTATTTTTGTCAGTTTTATCGCTGGTTCTAAATTAACTATTAAAGGTCCTGCGGCTGGTTTAATTGTAATAGTTGCTGGTTCAGTAACCGATTTAGGTGGTGGTGATCAAGTATTAGGTTGGCATCTTGCACTGGGAGCAATTGTTGTAGCAGGTGTATTTCAAGTTTTATTTGGAATTTTCAAATTTGGAAAACTAAATGATTTCTTTCCACTTTCGGCTGTACATGGTATGTTAGCTGCTATTGGAATAATCATTATTAGTAAACAAATTCATATTTTAGCGGGTATTAATCCGACAACTCCTGAAGGAAAATCAATGGTTGAACCACTTGAATTATTAGCCCTTCTACCCTCAACTTTCGCAAATTTCTTTAAAAATAGAGATGTTGTAATAGTCGGTATTGTCAGTTTATTGATTGTTTTTGGATGGCCGATGATTAAAGGAGGGTTTCTGAAAAAAATCCCTTCACCTTTAATTGTTCTTGCAGTATCAATTCCACTTGCAATTTTACTTGGAATTCACAATATTCCGGATGTTAAAAATGCCGCTGGTGAAGTCGTTAAGAAAGGATTTTCACCTTTAGTGAATTTTAAAGAAGGTTTATTTGACATTATTGGGATAAATGTAGATTTTAGTGGGTATAGTCAAACTGCTACTTTTATTAAATATGTTGCTATGTTTGGATTAGTGGGAAGTCTTGAAGCGCTTTTAACAGTAAAAGCAATTGATGCAATGGATCCTTGGAAAAGAAAATCAAATTATAACAAAGATTTAATTGCAGTTGGTATAGGAAATATAATTGCGGGTACACTTGGTGGACTTCCAATGATCAGTGAAGTAGCTCGTTCTTCAGCAAATATTGCAAATGGAGGAAAAACAAGATGGGCCAATTTTTTTCATGGAATATTCATTTTACTTTTCTTAATTTTTGCTGTTATATTTAGCGATTTGATTCCAATGTCAGCTCTTGCGGCAATGTTAATTGGTGTTGGTGTTAAATTAGCACATCCAAGAGAATTTAAACATATGGCAAAAATTGGCTGGGATCAAGTTGTTGTATTTATTATTACAATTTTTTTCACTTTATCTACCGATTTATTAGTAGGTATTGGTGCTGGAATATTAGCAAAAATAATTTTACACTTAATAAATGGTGCGCCACTTAAAAATATGTTCAGAGCTAAAACTATGATTGATGGAAATACAATTACCATTCAAGGAGCTGCAGTTTTCAGTAATTTGATAGGAATAAAAAAACAAATCAGAAAATTTAAATTGAATGAAAATGTTGTATTTGATGTTACTAAATGTAAAATGATTGACCATACTGTTATTGAAAACCTACACCATATTAAACAAGATTTTGAAAATGCAGGAGGAACCTTTGAAATTCTTGGAATTGATGAATTCAAATCAGTTTCTAAATCCAAACATGAATTTTCAGCTGTCAAAAGAATTAAATAATTAGAAAGATGAAAACTAAAAAAATAATTATTACTAGTTCATTATTACTGTCACTTCCTATTTTTGGACAAACTCAAATTATAGAAGATAAAGCTCATGCTGTTATTAAAAAAATTGAATATCCAGAATTAAAGAAAAATTTTAATGAATCAGGTACTCATTATATCAAGTCAACAATTGTTGCTCAAATGTGGTCGAGATATACTGATTTTAATCCTGGAACAACTTTAAATGGATACGAAATGTCAACTCCATTTGATATTGGTATTAGAAGATTAAGATTCAATATTTTAGCTCAACCAACAGACCGTATTTTCGTTTATGTTCAATTTGGTCAAAATAATTTCAACTTTACTTCCAAATTAAATGTCGGTTCATTTTTTCAAGATGCTGTAGGTGAATATAGAATTCATCCAACAAAATTAAGTATCGGTACAGGTCTAAGTGGTTGGAGTGGTTTAACACGTTTTTCTGCCCCAGCAGTTGGGTCAATATTAGGAGTAGATGCAACACTCTATCAACAAGTTACAAATGGAATTAATGATCAGTTTTTACGTAAATTATCTATTTATGCAAAAGGACAAATTGGTAAATTTGATTATCGTGTAGCAGTCTCAAATCCAATGACCTACCAAAGTAGTTTATCTTCTAATACACCTGTTATTAGTTCTACAGCGGTAAGTTTCTCTTATAGACCGCCTCATTTACAAACGCAAGGATATTTAAGTTACCAATTCTTTGAAAAAGAAAATAATACATTAGCATATACTGCAGGAACTTATCATGGTAAAAAGAAAATCTTTAATCTTGGAGCAGGTTGGATTGAACAAAAAAATGCTTTATGGCATAAAAATGCAACAGGAGATACGATAAATGACAATATGGTTTTGTTAGGTACTGATATTTTTACAGAGATTCCTTTGAGTGAAAAACGAAATGCTATTACTGCGTATGTTGCTTTCACAGATTACCAAATGGGAAAAAACTACATTCGTTATCAAGGTCCTATGAATACGGCTAATGGTTTAAATGGTTCGACTTCTACAACTGGAGGTAATACTGCTCCAATTATTGGTACGGGTAGAACACTTTTCACACAATTGGCTTATAAATTCAAGGATAATTTATTACCAAATCAAGGAAGTATCCAAATTTATGGTAGTGTTCAAGCCTCAAAATACCAAGCATTGAATAGTAACTTGATGGTTTATGAAGGTGGAATTAATTGGTTAATTAATGGTGATCACCACAGCAAATTAACGTTTTCTTACCAATCAAGACCTACATATAACAAACAAGCCGATGGTTCCTATAATTTAAATACTAGAAGAGGAATGGCGGTACTTCAATACCAAATTTCACTTTAGACTTTTATAACTACAATATAAGAAGCATCATTCAATTTTGAGTGATGCTTTTTTTATTTACAGATTTAAAGGTATATTCACAAAGAAATTATCGAAAAACAAAATCAATTTATTCAATATGATAAATACCAACCAAAATTATTTCAATCAAGAATCCGAGCGATTAATTTTTAGAAAATTGACCAAAAACGACATCGAAAGTTGGACTGAATTTTTCGAAAACAATGACCGACTAAAATTTTTAGGCTTACCGGATATTTCAAAAGATAAAACAGAAATTGCAACCGAATGGATTGAAAGACAATTAGAAAGATATGAAAACGAAGGATTTGGACATCTAGCAGCCATTGAAAAATCAACAGGTGAATTTATCGGAATGGGCGGAATTCTTCCTCGAATAATTTTAGAACAAAATGAATTTGAAATCGCCTATTCCTTAAAACCAAAATATTGGAAACAAGGTTTAGGAACTGAAATTGCCAATAAAATGAAAAAATATGGTTTCGATAATGCTATTTCAGCGAAATTCATATCGATTATTGCTACGGAGAATTTGGATTCAATCAATGTAGCAAAAAAGAACGGAATGAAAATTATCCACGAAATGGAATATTCAGGAATGAAAGTTTATGTCTTTGGAATCTCTATTTGATTTTAGCCAATTCAATAATCTCCTTTCCTTCAACCACTTTACTATTTGAATCTAAATTAACGGTATTTATCATCGCTAATCCAACTTCTTTCAAAGTGCAAAATCCTGACTTATAAAGTAATCTTCCAATAGGAAAAAGCCAATTTATATATTTATAAAAACTGTGCGTATTTTTTAATCCAGTAGTTGGTTTTATAAACCCTGGTCGAAAAGCAAATACGTTTTTAAATGGTAATTTCATTAAATCATTCTCTGTTTTGCCTTTAACTCTAGCCCACATTGACTTACCTTTTTCTGAAGAATCAGTCCCAACTCCAGACACATAACAAACCGACATATCTTTATTCACTTTACTTAACATCTCTGCAAAATGAAGTGTTAGCGTATGTGTCAATTTGAAATATTCAGGCTCTTTTTTTCCTACTGAAGTCACACCTAAACATAAAAAAGCAGCATTATATCCTACGAATTGATCTGCAATTGAATTAAAATCATAAAAGTCAGAGTGAATGATTTCTTTCAATTTTTCGTGAACAACTCCACACGATTTACGATTAACAACCAAAACTTGTTGAACTAAAGGATGGTTTAAACATTCGTGTAAAACTCCTTCACCAACCATTCCTGTTGTTCCCGTTATAATTGCTTTAATCTTTTCCATACTGAAATTTCTATAGTACTAAATTACATTTAAAATTTTGGCTAACTATTTGTTTGTCTAATTTTAACTTAATTTAGGGTATTATACTGATAAATTATTAATTTCAGAAAATGAAAAAAATTATAACTTCTATAACACTATTATTCCTCTTTATTGGGAATATTACTTTTTCTCAATCTAGTAATAGTTCAATATGTCCTGTTATTCCTACTCCTTCTGTATATCAGACTATTCAAGGCTCCTTTATTTTTTCTGATAAAAAAATTCAAATTAATTCAACAAATTTACCAAGCGAAATTGGGCTCTACTTAAAAAGTCAACTAGCGACTTTATTTTCTATTCAATCTACTGAAGTACAATCAAATGGTGAGATTATTTTTAAAACCATTCAAAACGTTCCTAAAGATTCCTACTCAATCGATGTTTCCGATAAAATAACCATTACCTATAGTTCCGAACAAAGTTGTTTTTATGCTATTAACTCTCTTTTACAGTTAATTCACATAGAAGACTCGAAATTACAAATAACTAAAAGCTTCATTAATGATTCTCCTAAATTTCAATGGAGGGGAATGCATTTAGATGTAAGTCGCCATTTTTTCACAATGAATGAAGTAAAACGATACATTGACTTAATGGCACTTTATAAATTTAATACTTTTCATTGGCATTTAACAGATGATCAAGGTTGGAGAATTGAAATCAAAAAATACCCAAAACTAACCGAAATAGGAGCTTGTAGAGATAGTACTTTAATAGGTCATTACAATGATTCACCTCGAAAATATGAAAAGAAAAAAACGGATGGTTTTTACACGCAAGAACAAATAAAAGAAATTGTTGCATACGCTTCAAAAAAATACATCACTGTTGTTCCTGAAATTGAAATGCCAGGACACAGTAGAGCGGCTTTAGCAGCATATCCTGAATTTTCATGTACAGGAAAACAACAACCTGTACCTGGATTATGGGGAGTTTTTGAGGATATTTATTGTTCAAAACCACAAACAATTGAATTTTTACAAAACATTTTAGAAGAAGTAATCCCTTTATTTCCTTCTAATTACATTCACATAGGTGGAGACGAAGCACCAAAAGCAAGATGGCTTGAATGTTTGAATTGTCATAAAGTAATGGCCGATCATCAATTAAAAGATGTACACGAACTACAATCCTATTTTGTTAAAATGATGGATAACTACTTAACTTCTAAAGGAAAAAAATTGATTGGTTGGGATGAAATTTTAGAGGGGGGTATATCTCCTAATGCTACGATTATGTCTTGGCAAGGAGAAAAAGGCGGAATTGAAGCGATTAAACAAAAACACAATGTCGTCATGACTCCAATTAACGAATGTTATTTCGATCATTATCAAAGCAATAACCCTAATGAACCTTTAGCGATTGGTGGATATTTACCGATTGAAAATGTATATAATTACAACCCAATCCCAAAAGGATTAACAAACGAAGAAGCATCTTACATCTTAGGGTCCCAAGCAAATGTTTGGACAGAATATATATCTTCAATGTCTCAATTAGAACTTATGGTTTTTCCTCGTGCTTTAGCGATGTCTCAAGTTCTTTGGTGCAGAGAGCAAAAGCCATCTTTTGAATCATTTAAAAATACACTTATCGACTATCAATTTCCATTTTTATACAGATATAAAGTAAACTATTCAATAGCAATTTTAAATCCTAGAAAAATAGAATAAAATAAATATGAAGTCAATACTCTTTCTTCTTTCAATCAACTTCTTACCTACCCTATTTTCGTTAACTACAGATTGTAACGAAACATTTCCTTTGAATCAGCAGATTATAGAATTTGTGAACTCAAAAATGAATAAAAAAGTAGGGAAAGGTGAATGTTGAGATCTTGCAAATGAAGCTTTGACACTCGTACAAGCGAAATGGGATGGAAATTTAAAATTTGGACGAAAACTTGATTACAAAAAAGAATGTATCTATCCTGGTGATATTATTCAATTTGAAAAAGTTAAGGTAAAATATACCGAAAACAAAGTAACTTACCAAGAAGCAATGCCTCACCATACAGCTATTATCTATGAAGTAAAAGGTACAGGTGATTATATTTTAGCACATCAAAACACAGCCTATACGGGTAAAAAAGTGGGTACAAGTTCACTGAATTTGATGAATGTAACGGGTGGAAAAATTAGTATCTATCGTCCTGAAAAATAAAATAATATCGTGGTTGCCGTCGCAATCCGTGTTCCGTGTAGAGACGCGATTAATCGCGTCTCTACACGGAACACGGATTGCAAAACATCATTATTTTCCAAAAAAAATAATCCATTGATTATCAATTAAAATGAAAAATCATTTATTAACATTCAAAACTATATAGTCAATACCCCTTTAAAATGGAAAGAG
The DNA here is from genome assembly GCA_945902775.1 of Chryseobacterium gleum. GTDB lineage: Bacteria > Bacteroidota > Bacteroidia > Flavobacteriales_D > Crocinitomicaceae > CAIUKX01. The sequence goes on from CAMDMY010000030.1 coordinate 11,641, forward strand.
GATTCATTCTAAATGAATAAAAAAACTCGCTCCAATTATGAAGCGAGCTAAATGTATTTTTCAAAGGAATTTCCTCCCCCTTAATCCCCCTCTAAAGGGGGAAACTAATTATATCTTCGAATTAAAATCTAGCCAATTCTACTAAAGCAGTTTCAAATCTACCTTTGGGTAAAAATTGGTGTTCTAAATGCGCATCAAACGGAACTGGTGTATCAATAGAAGCTATACGTTTTACTGGTGCATCTAAATCATTGAAACAATTTTCGTTGATTAAAGCTACCAATTCTCCTCCTATTCCACCTGTCATGCAATCTTCGTGTAAAACAATTACTTTCCCTGTTTTTCTTACAGCTTTGTATATTGATTCTGTGTCCAAGGGTAAAAGTGTTCTTAAATCGATTAATTCAGCTTTAATCTCAGGATGTTTGTCTAAAATTTCTTTTGCCCAATGTACACCCATTCCGTATGTGATAATTGTTAAATCATCTCCTTCACGAACAGTTTTTGCTTTTCCAATTTCTACAGTGTAGTAATCATCCGAAATTTCTTCTTTAATACTTCTGTATAAATTTTTATGCTCAAAGAACATCACTGGATTTGGATCTTCAATCGCTGCATTCAATAAACCTTTCGCATCTTCAACTGATGATGGGTAAACGATTTTTAATCCTGGAGTGTGAAAAAACCATGCTTCATTACTTTGAGAATGGAAAGGTCCTGCTGCTGAACCTGCACCTGTAGGCATACGAACAACAACATCTGCTTTTTCTCCCCATCTCCAATGTAATTTAGCTAAATTATTTACGATTTGATTAAATCCACAGGTCACGAAATCAGCAAATTGCATTTCTACAATCGCTTTCATACCCGCAATAGATAAACCTAGTCCTGCTCCTACAATTGCAGATTCACAGATAGGCGTATTACGAATTCTTTCTTTTCCAAATTGATCTACAAAACCTTCAGTAACTTTAAAAGCACCTCCGTATTCTGCAATATCTTGTCCCATTATAACTAATTCTGGGTATTTTTCAAGAGATTGTCTTAATCCATCTTGAATGGCATCAATGAATCTTTTTTCAGTTTTATTACTTGAATCAGGTGAAATAACAACCTGATTAAAAGGAGCATATACATCCCCTAATTCCGTTTCCATATTAACAGGAACTGCTTCTTCTTGGTAAGCAATTTCAAATTCATCTACAATTTCTGCTTTAATCGCTTCGTGAATTGTAGTTGCTAATTCGTCTGTTAAAACTCCTTGTTCTTTTAAGAATAACTCAAAATTGGCAATCGGATCTTGTTTAACCCACTCATCTTGTAAACCTTCTGGGTAATATTTTGTTCCTGAAGCTTCTTCATGACCTCTCATTCTAAAAGTCATCAATTCTAATATTATTGGTCTAGGATTTTCTCTTATATCATCAGTAATCTTTCGAACCGTATTGATTACATCTAAAATATTGTTACCATTTACTTGAACAGCATCAATTCCATATCCAATTCCTTTATCTATAAATTGCTTGCAACGGAATTGCTCAACACTTGGAGTAGATAATCCCCAACAATTATTTTCAACTGCAAAAATCACTGGTAAATCCCAAACAGATGCAACGTTGATTGACTCATGAAAATCTCCTTCACTTGCACCTCCGTCACCTGTAAATACCAATGTCGCTTTTTTCTCGTTTTTCAATTTAGATGCCAAAGCTATACCGTCAGCAATTCCTAATTGAGGTCCTAAATGAGAAATCATTCCAACTAAATTATACTCTTGTGTTCCAAAGTGAAAAGAACGATCTCTTCCTTTTGTAAACCCAGATAATTTACCTTGAAATTGTGCAAATAATTTTCTTAATGGAATATCTCTAGATGTAAAAACACCTAAATTTCTATGCATCGGAAGAATATATTCATCTCTATTCATCGCATAAGTTGTTCCTACAGAAACACCTTCTTGTCCCCAACCAGAAAACCATTTTGTGATTTTCCCTTGACGTAAAAGAATTAACATTCTTTCCTCTACCAAACGTGGGCGAACTAATTTTGTATAAATACTTACTAATTCTTCATCGCTAAATCCTGTACGATCAAAATCAATATGCCTTTTTTCTAAAACTTCCATAACCAATAAGTTGTTTTCACAATAGTAAAAGTAATTCTAAATATCTAATTTCTAACATCTAAGTATCAAAAGACTATACAAAAAGAACCTTTCTTAACACAAAAAGGTCGGTTTCCTAAGAAACCGACCCGTTTTAAAATTATTTATAGATTAAACTAAACCTTGATCGATCATTGCATCAGCAACTTTAACGAATCCAGCAATGTTTGCTCCTTTAACATAATCAACATATCCATTAGCATCTGTTCCGTATTTCACACAAGCAGTATGAATAGAAACCATAATAGTATGTAATTTAGTATCAACTTCTTCTGCAGTCCAGTTGAAACGTAGAGAATTTTGAGACATTTCTAATCCTGAAGTTGCAACCCCACCAGCATTAGATGCTTTTCCTGGAGAGAACAATATTTTAGCATTTTGGAAAACTGTAATAGCTTCTGGAGTTGTAGGCATATTAGCACCTTCAGCAACACAAATAACTCCATTTGCAACTAACGCTTTAGCTTCGTCTTCATTTAACTCATTTTGAGTAGCACAAGGTAAAGCAACATCACATTTAACTTCCCAAGGACGTTTTCCTGCAACAAATTTAGCTGTTGGATATTTTGTAGCATACTCAGAGATACGGCCACGTTTTACATTTTTCAATTCCATTACGAAAGCTAATTTCTCAGCTGTAATTCCGTCTGCATCGTAGATATATCCTTCAGAATCTGAAAAAGTAACTACTTTACCACCTAATTCAGTAGCTTTTTCACAAGCATATTGAGCAACATTTCCAGAACCTGAAACTGCAACCGTTTTACCTTTAAAAGAATCACCTTTAGTCGCTAACATTTCTTTAGCGAAATATACTGTTCCGTATCCTGTAGCTTCTGGACGAATCAAAGATCCACCCCAGTTTAAACCTTTACCAGTTAAAACACCTACGAATTCATTACGAATACGTTTGTATTGACCGAACATGTAACCGATTTCACGACCACCAACACCGATATCTCCAGCAGGAACATCTGTATTAGCACCAATATGTTTGCATAATTCTGTCATGAAAGATTGACAAAATTTCATTACTTCATTGTCTGATTTTCCTTTTGGATCGAAGTCAGAACCTCCTTTACCTCCACCCATTGGCAAAGTAGTAAGAGAGTTTTTGAATACTTGTTCGAAACCTAAGAATTTCAAAATTGATAAATTCACAGATGGGTGAAAACGTAAACCACCTTTGTAAGGTCCGATTGCTGAGTTAAACTCAACTCTGAATCCACGGTTAACTTGGATTTCACCTTTATCATCTAACCATGGAACGCGGAAAATAATCGTTCTTTCTGGTTCAACCATTCTATCCAAAATCTTAGCAGCTTTGTACTTAGGAGTTTCTTCAATAATTGGAATAACTGCTTCAGCAACTTCATGTACTGCTTGAAGGAATTCTTTTTCATGACCGTTTGTAGCTTTCACTTTTTCCATGAAAGCATCAATCTGTGCTTGGTATTTACTAGACATATTTAAATGTATTTATAATCAACGCCGCAAATGTAACTTATTTTTACTTTCTACCTCAATTTAATAGTATTTACATATGGTAAATTATTAACAAAATAATGTTTCAATTGTTAATGAATCAAATTACAGAAAGATTGGGTTTAAAGAATAACTCAAAATTTCATTCTTAATTGAATAGAAATATCCGATTTAACACTTCCATTTATAGCTTCAGTTCCGGTTCCAATTGATGTTTTATTAACATAAATCGTGTTTCCATACCTAATCCAAAGATCAAATTTCTTTAAAAAAGTATATCGGAATAAAATATATCCTCTTGAACCTTTATAATAGTAGGCTGGAATTGAAAAAACAGTTGGTGAATTGGATTCATACATGTAGATACGTGAATCATAACTATCTGTTTGAAATAAAACGTATCGAAGTGAAACATCAAATGGAAGAGATTTTGGTTTGTATTGTAAATCTTGCGCGATGATCACCCCTGTTTCAGGTTGACTACTTAATCTATTAATAGTTACATATTCAATTCTACTTTTTAACGTAATGGATTCAGAAACAGCATAATTTAAATTAAAGCGGTAATTTCTTTGAAGAACATCTTCAACTTCTGATATGGTACCGTCTGAATCTCTACTATTTTTTTGTCTCAATTGTTCTCTAAAACGACCGTATATTTCGAGTTGTTTTGAAGGTTTATAATTTAATTGAGCTAAATATTCGTGTCCAAATGAAGGTTTATCCACTTGATATTTCAACCAAGGAAATGAAAAATAATCAGCGTACGAATTAAATGTCAATGCATTAGAAAGTTTCAATTTCAATCCAACATAGATACCTTTTTCATTTTGCGTGTTTGTACCCTCTGAAAAACCACTGTTATAAAAAGTTTGATATGCTTTATCATAATTACGATAAACGACACTCATTGAAGCCCTTGAATCCAATGCAATTAAAACTCCGTGAAGTTGAGCAAAAGGTCCAGTTGAAGAAACGGTTGAAATCTCTCCGAAAAAATTGAAATTTCGAATAACCCAACTGTAATAACCGCTTGTACTTATTAAACTTTTTCCTCGGAAGTCAAATTGATTATAAGGTTGGTATTGTTTCGAATATATAAAATCATATCCTTGATAAACAGAAGCTACTCCGCATTGAAAACTTTTAAATTTATACTTTAAATTTAATCCACCTATTTTTTCTGTTATCTCATTTTTTCTTGCTATTTCATTTGTTGTTCGATGCAAACCTGTCATTTGAATAGACGTAATCTTTTCTTCGTCAATTATTGAACTATCAATATCCTTAATAGCATCCATCTTTTTCTTCGAACCAAATAACAAAAGTGAAAACTGCTTATACCCTAATTCAACAGCTGCTCCTCTTAAAAATCGTGATTCATCAGCAGAAGTATAAGGTCTAATAGTTGTTGCTGACTTTTTAACGTTTGTAACTTCAGACGTTTTTCCAAAGGCAAATCCGGACCAAAAATTTAATCCTTGTCCAATTTGTACTTGATAATCTCCTAAAGCAAATGATTTTAAATATTTTCCACCCTTGTAAAACGTATGAAATGAATAAAAGTCAAAGCCTTGTTTTTCAGCACCTTTAAAAAACTGCTCCCCTGGATCTTTATCACCTGTTATTCCTACACTTATATTTGTTCTATAAGAATAACGAAAACGTGAATAATAATGATCTTTATTTCCATAGTAATAAGAATTACTCATCATTTTAATTGAATCAGATACGTTTACATTTCCATTTTTCACTTGTGGAATCGTTTGGTATCGAAAATAAGCTTCATAACTTCCTTTCTTTAAGGCTTCTTTCAATCCAATATGAACTTGATCTAATTTTTCTTCAATTTTCACAAAAGGAAGAATAAATTGAATCGTTTGTAAATCCCAATATTTCAAACTTTGAAGCTCATAGATAGTAATAAATTTCCCATTTAATTGTCGATGTAATACTAAATCACGGATTTGAATCTCATTCAATAAACCTAGACTTTCTAATTCATCTTCACTTGCAAAATTTAAATTTAAGGGGTGCTCTAAAAAATAATTCAACTGATCCATTATGGTTGTCAAATCAATTTCTTCATTCTCGTTAGTTTCAGCAATAAATTCAATTCGTTGCTGAAGAATCTCGCTTTTTTCCTGTGAAAAAGAAAAAATAGAGATGATTAAAAAAAATAAGATTAGATGGTATTTAAAACGCATTATTTTTCTTTTTCGAATTTATAAGTTAAAGAAATATGAGGCGACCATCCAATCAATTGATGATAAGAACTTCCTAAATCCAATTGAATCGTTTTAAATCGATATCCAAATCCAAAGGCTAGTTCAATAGGTTGGGTTGCTATTCCTCCTCTTAAAAAAAATTTCTTAATTGGCTGATATTCAAAAGCACCTTTTAAACGTAATTTATAATATATATTCTTCTCCGTTTCGATTAAAAACAATACCTTTTGAGACAAATGATATGCTAGCCCCATTCTAACCAACGTAGTAATTCTTTCGTCTTGAAATGTAGCCAATCTCGTTCTTCCTAAATTAAAAACACTAGCTCCAAATTTCAATTTCTCTGAAATATCAGCATATATTCCAACTTCAGCAGTAATATTGTTTTTGGAACCATAATTCGAACCTAATTGAAGTCCTTGATAATTCATTTGAACCCCAATAGATAATCTATCAACGAACTTCAAACTATAACCAATTCCAATTCTTTCAGATTTAAGTGCATTCAATCCATATAATTGAGCACCAAAAGATAAAACGCCGCTTTTCAAAGGTTGAGCATACACAACGCCTTGGTTTTGAAAATCTTTTAATAAATATTTAGTTGAATAACTGACTCCTATTTCAGTTTTTTTAATCAACCCAAGCGCTCCTGGATTATGATGATACGCCCAACCATCAACTAATCCAATGGATGCATTGACTAATGAATTGGATCTTGCACCAACATAGGAATAACCTTGTGCAAAAGAATTATAATAAATAATTTGAAGAAAAATGATGAAGGCAATACGGCTCATACTCCAAAATTAAAAATTATTTCTATTTTTGATCTAGTAAATACAAAAAAATAACTGCAATTAAATTAAATTTTCATACCGTCCCCTTCATCACTTTATTTTCATCACTTGCTTTTGGTGTTTTAATAGGGTTTCATCAAGTTCTTAATGATGAACAAATTAGATATCTTGTTTTTGTTTCAATTCTGATAGTTCTCACTTCTGTCATATTGAGAAAGAAACTAACTTATTTACCTTTCTTTTCTATAATATTGTTATTTACAGCTTTTGGAAACTTACTTTTCAATGAGAGAAACAACCCAGTTTTAAAAAAGGATTTTGAATCCAACTATCATGAAAACGATCCCTACATTGCAATCATAACTAATTGTGATAATACTAAAAAAGAATGGTCAAAAGTAGTAGTAGAAATAACCTCTTTAAAACATTTGAATAGACTAATTCCTGTTAATGAAACTGCCGTATTATTCATACAAACGAAAGGTATTCATCTAGCTATTGGAGATAAAATAACATTAGCGGCCACTCTTAGTACCATTAAAAATAAAGGGAATCCTGGTGAATTTGATTCAGAATACTTTTGGAAAAGCAAAGGAATAACAAAAATTGGTTTCGTTTCTAACAAAGCATTTATAAAACTTGGAAATTCAATTTCTTGGATTGATAAATGGACGCTAAAATCAAGAAACTATTTAGGAGGAATCTTAAACCAACACTTTAAAGGACAGGAATTAGCGTTAGTCCAAGCTTTAATTTTAGGAGATAGAAGCTTTTTAGACGCTGAAACAACTTCAGCGTTCGGAAATTCTGGGGCTATGCACGTTTTAGCTGTTTCGGGCTTGCACATTGGAATTATTTTACAAATGATTTTATTTCTACTCAAAAGTTTTTCCAAATTCATTTCAAAAAATCAAGCTCTTATTATCGCTTTACTGTTGATTTGGATATATACTTTTATTTCAGGCTTATCGGCTTCTGTTTTACGTTCAACTTTTATGTTTTCTGTATTAGCAATTTCCCAAGTTTCTGGAAAAACCTATAATCAAACAAATGGATTGTTTTTTACAGGATTTATTTTACTGATTATCAATCCTTTTTTCTTATTCGATATAGGATTTCAACTTTCATTCCTAGCAATGGTTGGTATTTTTTGGTTTTATCAACCTATTTCAAAAAGTTGGTTTATAAAAAATAAGTGGCTCAGAAAGGTTTGGGAAGGAACAGCTGTTGGATTAGCCGCACAAATTACAACCGTTCCCTTAACTCTTTACTATTTTCATCAATTTCCTAATTATTTCATACTTACCAATATTGGATTAATGTTGAGTACCGGTTTAATTTTAGGACTTGGGATGTTTATTTTTGCTTTCCATTGGATGAAATACATCGGGAAATTTGCCGTTTTTCTGCTTTTAATTGTACTCATCTTCACTTTACAATTTGTCTCTTTTATTGATCATCTTCCTGGATCCATTGCTACTGGCTTCAAATTAAATTGGATAGTCGTCACTATTTCTTTTTGTCTAATCATTAGCTTTCATTTATTTAAATCTTATTCGTCAAATTTTAAAATTGGACTATTCATTATTTCTATTTTATTAAGTTCATTCGTAATTCATGAACGCTATTTAAATCTCAAAAAAAATGAAGTTTGCTTTTTCAACCATTCAAAATTGACATTTACATTAAAAAAAGAAAACAATATCTATTGCTTTTATGATGGTAACTCGACTGATTTGAAAAAGATAGATTTCTTGACTAAATCCTATCTAAAATTAAATCCTGGAAAACTTCATTATTGTTCTATAAAAAACAGAGATTGGGAATTGAATTCAAAAAATTTGAAATTAACTATCAAAAAACTAAAACAAGGCAGATTGATTACCTTTAATAATAGTTCTTACTATGTGAAAAGATATGAAAATGATAGTACAAATTATTTAAAGTCAAAGGTGATTTTGATGCCTTGGTTGAAAAGAGAAAATCAATTCGAATACCCTTTAAATAATGGCGGTATACAATTTTCGTTTTAAATAATAACTATTGATTTTCAACACATTAACAAATCAATAGTAAACGTGGTTCTCCCTTTTTTTCTGAAGGAGCCCGATGAATACAAGGTAAAACTGGACTTTCAGGATAATCGATTGCCAACTTCCACATTTGACCAAGTCCTAGACTAATTGGATATGCATTTGGCTTAGCCTGATAATGAAGATCAAAGAAATTGTCAATTAAAAAAGATTCAAAACCTTTCTCTTCTCCATCGTAAAGTTTTTTAAGTTCCGTGCGAATTTCCGGAATCAACATTTTGGGAGTTACCTCTGAATTTGGAATAATTTCACTCGTCGAACCAAAGTATGTACATAAGAAAGTAGCGGAAGGAATGGTTGCTCTATCTATATGAAAAGAATATACATCTGTCGGAAAAAAAGGTAATTCTTCATCTCGCTCATAATTCCTGATAATATTCAATTGTGGCGATGCACCTGCAGCTTCTAATAACAATAAATCATTTATTAAAATTTCACGAGCAAGTTGACCACTTTCACTTAACTGAAGTTTTCGAAGAATTTTCTCGTTTAATTCTGTAATAGTATCATTTAATTCAACTTTTTGAACGATTTCAGAAAAATCACCTATTAATTTTCTATCCCAACACATCGCATTCACCTCTCCATGAAATGGAGTAGCTAAAAAATCTTGAAAATTATCGAACGATTGAATTTGACTCATAAGTTTTAAATAATAAAAAAGTCCTTGATCAAACGACCAAGGACTTCTGCGATATAGAGTTTTAAAACTTTATTTATTTTTTACTGCTTCAACAACTGCTTTGAACGCTTCCGGGTGATTCATAGCTAAATCAGCTAAAACTTTACGGTTTAATTCAATTCCACTTTTGTTTAAGTCACCGATGAATCTAGAATAACTTAATCCATGCTGACGAGTTCCCGCGTTAATACGAGCAATCCATAAAGAACGGAAATGTCTTTTCTTTTGTTTACGACCTTCGTAAGCATAATTCAAACCTTTTTCAATAGCATTTTTTGCTACTGTCCAAACATTTTTTCTTCTACCAAAGTAACCTTTGGCTAATTTCATGAAGTTCTTTCTACGAGCTCTTGAAGCTACGTGATTTACTGATCTTGGCATAATTTTTTTAGTTTTTTGATAAACAGCGCACCATTGTTTCAGATGACTTAGTTACATATTTACCGGGTTAAACAATATAAAACCTTGTGCTTATTTCATGCACAATTGTAATTTGATATTTGACATATCAGCTTTGTGAACCAAACCATCTTTAGTCAAATTTCTTTTTTGCTTTTTAGTCTTCTTAGTTAAAATGTGACTTTTAAAAGCGTGTTTTCTCTTAATTTTACCACTTCCAGTTATTGTGAATCTCTTCTTCGCACTGGATTTAGTTTTCATTTTTGGCATCTCTCTTCGTTTTTAAAGTGTGACCTCTATATCAGCATTTTTCTAGGTGTTAGGTTTTAGTTTTTAGGTGTTAGTTCGTGTAACCTACACGGACCTAATGCCTAAGACCTAATACCCAACACCCAATTATTTCTTTTTCGGGTTGATCATAATGATCATACGTTTTCCTTCTAATTTTGGTAATTGCTCAACTGTACCAACATCCTCTAATTCTGTTACAAATTTCAATAACAAAATTTCTCCTCTGTCTTTAAATACAATTGTTCTACCTCTAAAGAACACATAAGCTTTTAACTTATTTCCTTGTTCTAAGAATTTACGAGCATGAGCTAATTTAAAGTTGAAATCGTGTTCATCCGTATTAGGACCGAAACGAATTTCTTTTAATTCAACTTTACTTTGTTTTGCTTTTAATTCTTTTTCTTTTCTCTTTTGATTGTATAAAAACTTACGGTAATCCATAAGCTTACATACTGGCGGGGTTGCGTTTGGAGAAATCTCAACCAAATCAACATCTTGCTCTTCAGCTAATTTCATAGCTTCAAAAGTTGATATAATTATTGGTTCAGCACCTTCAACTAATAAACGAATTTCACGAGCTGTGATTTTTTCGTTGATCTTGTGTTGATCTTCTTCTCTTTTGACGAAAGGTTTTCTATTATCTTTTCTCATTCAATATATTATGCATTAACTGACAATTCATTTTCAATCGCTTTTTGGACAAATTGATCAAATGACTCAATAGTCATCGAACCTAAATCTCCTTCGTTTCGTTGTCTTACAGAAACTTCATTATTTTCAGCTTCTTTCTCACCAACAACAAGCATAAAAGGTACTTTTTTCAATTCAGAATCTCTGATTTTTTTACCTATTTTCTCGTTACGATCGTCTACGAAACCACGAATATCGGAATTATTTAGCAATTCCAACACATTTTTTGCATACTCATTGTATTTCTCACTAATTGGCAAGATCGCAACCTGATCAATACTTAACCATAATGGGAAATCTCCAGCACAATGTTCCAACAAAACAGCAACGAATCTTTCCATAGAACCAAATGGTGCACGGTGAATCATTACTGGCCTATGTTTCTGATTATCAGCACCTGTATATTCTAATTCGAATCTTTCTGGTAAGTTGTAATCTACTTGAATTGTCCCTAGTTGCCATTCTCTACCCAAAGCATCTTCCACCATGAAATCTAACTTCGGTCCGTAAAATGCTGCTTCTCCATACTCAATAAAAGTTTTCAACCCTTTTTCTGCAGCTGCTTCAATAATCGCATTTTCTGCTTTCTCCCAGTTTTCATCAGAACCAATATATTTTGTTGGATTTTCTTTATCTCTCAAAGAAATTTGAGCTTTAAAATTCTCGAATTTCAATGTTTTGAAAATGTACAAAACTAAATCGATTACTTTTTTAAATTCATCTTTCACTTGCTCTTGCATACAGAAAATATGCGCATCGTCTTGTGTAAACCCTCTTACACGCGTAAGTCCATGTAACTCACCACTTTGCTCATATCTGTAAACCGTTCCAAATTCAGCAAATCGAGCTGGTAAATCTTTATAAGAGCGTGGTTTCGTTTTGAAAATTTCACAGTGATGAGGGCAGTTCATCGGTTTCAATAAAAACTCTTCGCTATCATCTGGCGTTTTAATTGGTTGAAATGAATCTGCTCCATATTTCTCGTAGTGACCAGAACACACATACAATTCTTTACTACCAATATGGGGAGTAATTACTTGTTCATATCCAGCTTTACGTTGCGCTTTTTTCAGAAAATTTTCTAATCTTTCTCTTAATGCCGCTCCTTTTGGCAACCACAATGGCAAACCTTGACCAACTCTTTGAGAAAAAGCGAACAACTCTAATTCTTTCCCTAATTTTCTATGATCTCTTCGTTTTGCTTCTTCAACTTTCTCTAAATATTCTGTTAATTCAGAAGCTTTAGGAAATGTAATTCCGTAAATACGAGTTAATTGTTTATTTTTTTCATCACCTCTCCAGTAAGCTCCTGCAATAGAAGTTAATTTAACAGCTTTGATGAAACCAGTATCTGGCATATGCGGTCCACGACATAAATCGGTAAAGTTCCCTTGTGTATAGAAAGTAATACTTCCATCTTCCAAGTTCTCTAACAATTCCAATTTATAAGGATCTTCTTTTTCGGTAAAATAAGCAATTGCATCCGCTTTAGAAATCTCTTTACGAATGAAAGGATTTTTAGCTTTTGCTAATTCCTTCATTTTTAACTCAATTTTCTCAAGGTCTTTTTCAGAAATCGTTTGATCCATAAAATCAACATCGTAATAAAACCCATTTGTTACGGGAGGTCCGATTGCTAATTTTACACCAGGAAAATAAAATTCAATTGCCTCTGCCATAATATGTGCAGATGAATGCCATACAGTAGATTTTCCTTCGGTATCATTCCAGGTCAATAATTGCATCGTTGAATCTTCGGTAATCGCACGATTAGCATCGATAGTTATACCATTTACTTTAGCCGCTAATACATTACGTGCCAAGCCTTCAGAAATACTCAAAGCAACGTCCATCGAACTTGCTCCTTTATTAAACTGTTTAACTGTTCCGTCTGGAAGAGTGATATTTATCATGATCTTTTAGTAAAAAATACGCGTAAAGATAAGGTAAATGATTGAGAAAAGCATAGCGAATCGAATTTTTTAATCGCAAATTAATACAGCATTCCTTGACCATTTTTATTATTACGAATCCCTATTTTTTAAATAAAAAGGAGTTATATTTGATTTAACATTAAAATTAGAAACCTTTCACAACTTAACAAATTCAAAACATATCATGGAAAAAGACACAATTTCAAAACTAAATAAATCATTTGAAGAATACTCCAACGAACAAGATGGTGTAGAATATTGGTTAGCAAGAGAGCTTCAAGAACTTTTAGGATATACTGATTGGCGTAATTTTTCTAATACAATTAACAAAGCTAAAGAAAGTTGTGAAACCACTGGTGAAGAGGTTTCCTATCATTTTGTTGACATCAACAAAATGATAGAATTAGGTAAAGGTGGGCATCGAAAAATCGAGGACGTTATGCTTACTCGATATGCGTGTTATCTTATTGCTCAAAATGGAGATCCAAAGAAAATTCAAATTGCTTTTGCGCAAAGTTATTTTGCTATTCAAACTAGAAAACAAGAACTTTTAGAAGAACGCATCCTATTAATGGAACGATTAGCTGCAAGAGAAAAACTTGCTGTGACAGAAACGGAACTTTCTAAAAATATTTTTGAAAGAGGTGTCGACAACAAAGGTTTTGGAAATATAAGAAGTAAAGGAGATGGAGCAATGTTTGGAGGTTTAAACACGATTGCAATGAAAAGAAAATTAGGCATTTCAGAAAGTAGACCTTTAGCCGATTTCTTACCTACAATTACCATAACAGCCAAACAATTAGCAGCTGAAATCACCAACTTTAATGTTAAGAAGAATGATTTAAAAGGCGAAACTAAAATAACCACCGAACATATTAAAAACAATAAAGATGTCAGAGGATTATTGGGGAAAAGTGGAATAAAACCCGAACAACTTCCTGCTGAAGAAGACATCAAAAAATTAGAACGCAGGATTAAATCGTTAGACAAAGAAATTTCTAACAAGAAATTGAAAGGTACCGACGATTAAGAGTAACGAGATTATTTCAATGCCTGCTCAACATCAGCCCAAATATCTTCCAACGTTTCTAAACCAATTGACAATCGAATCAATCCATCAGAAATACCAACTTCCGCCCTTTGCTCAGGAGTTAATTTGGAATGTGTGGTAGATGCTGGATGGGTAGCAATACTTCTTGTATCTCCTAAATTTGCTGACAAAGAAAACAACTTGAGTTTGTCTAAAAATGCTCTTCCTACTTCTAGTCCGCCTTCAATTTCAAAGGAAACAATACCTCCACCCCATTTCATCTGCTTTATAGCAATTTCATATTGAGGATGACTTTCTAAATGTGGGTATTTCACCCATTTAACCTGATTATTCCCTTCTAAATTCTTTGCAATACTTAAAGCGTTGGAAGAGTGTTTCTCCATTCTTAAAGGCAACAACTCAATAGATTTAGATAAAATCCAAGCATTAAATGGACTTAAAGCTGGTCCTGTATGACGAGCAAAAGCCTCCACTCTATCAATAATTTCTTTTGTACCTAAAATTATCCCACCTAAAGTTCGTCCTTGTCCATCAATGAATTTTGTTGCTGAATGAATAATAACATCTGCCCCAAACTCAATCGGACGTTGAATGATTGGAGTTGAAAAACAATTATCAACAACGAATAAAACACCTTTCTTTTTACAAATCGAGGATAATTTCTCAATATCAATAATATCCAAACCAGGATTGGAAGGTGTTTCGATATAAAGCATCTTTGTGTTTTCTTGGATTGCGTCTTCATATCCTTGATATTGATCAAAATCAACATAAGTAGATGTGATATTCCATTTAGGTAAAATTTCGGTTAACAAACGATGTGTTGAACCAAAAACCGAACGACAAGAAACAATGTGATCTCCAGCAGCTAACAAAGAACCAAAAGTCGTAAAAACAGCTGCCATTCCAGTTGAAGTAGCCCAACCAGCTTCAGCTTTTTCTAAAGCACACATTTTATCCAATAATTCTTTAACATTAGGATTAGAATAACGAGAATAAATGTTTCCCTCTTTTTCTTCTGCAAACAATGCCCTCATATCTTCAGCATCGTCAAAAGCATAACTACTTGTTAAATAAAGTGGTACCGAGTGTTCTTTGTACTGTGAACGTTCTGCTTGTATTCTTATCGCTTGAGTTTCCTGTTTCATCCTTTCTAATTATACATATTTCACTTCAAAAACAACCTTTATATCTTCTTTCAAAGATGCTGAAACCGAACAATATTTATCCAACGTCAGTTTAATTGCCTTTTCTAATTTATCCTTAGGAACACTTTCATTTACTTCAAAAAGTAATTTAATTTCTTCGAAAATTGCAGGAACGCCCTCTCCTCGTTTAGTTTCAATTTTAATTCCAAAATTAGTTGGCTCTATTCTTTGCTTTTTCAAAATTAATAAAATATCAATTGAAGCACAACCAGCTAATGAACCTGCTAATAATTCCATCGGTCGAAATCCTTTTCCTTTTCCTCCAATCGTCGGGTTCGCATCAATTCCACAAATAACTCCTTCATCGTTTCTCAATTCGAAAACAAAAGGTTCTTCTATTCTATTTAATTCTAATCCCATAATTACTTTGGTAATTTTTTATCAACCAACCCAAACAATAAAACACCCGTCATTGCTCCTAAAAACAAACTAATACCTATCTTAAAATGCATACCAACTAAAATATAAAGTGGTGCAGAACAAGCTCCTGTCAGTCCCCACCCAATACCGAATATAAGTCCACCAATAATGTTTGCTTTCCACTCTAATTTCTTTGGCTTTACTACTACTTCATTTCCTTTAATCGTTTTTATTTTAAAAATTTTAATTACAATCAAACTTAAACTTGCTGTAACTATAGCTGAAAACAAAACTCCATACATGTGAAAAGAATCGAAATGAAACATTTCCTGAATTCTAAACCAAGAATAAGCTTGAGTTGCTATTAACAAAGACCCAAAACAAAATCCTAACAATAGTGTAATTACAAATTTCATGCGCTAGAAAATTAAAGGTATTAAAACATAACTGGCAAACAAGCCACCTATAAAAAAACAGACAGTTGCAACGATTGAACTTAAAGAAAATTGAGACACCCCCATAATACAATGTCCTGCCGTACAGCCATTTGCATATCTAGCTCCAAATCCGACAAAAATACCTCCAAAGAAAAAATAAAGAATATTTTTATTAGAATAAATTGTAGTTGCTATCTGAGAATAACTATTAGATTTATAATCAACGGCATCCACCTGAATAGATCCTGAAAAGAGTGAATATACTCCAGCTAAAATTACACCAAAAGCAAAATATAACTGCCATTTATCTGCACCGCTTTTGTAATTAAAATATTCAATTTTCTTAAATATTTTCGAACCAATAAATCGATAACTAGATGAAATTCCAAATTGTTTTTCTCTTAGCAATAATAACAAAGGAACTATCAGACCGATTAGAGGCCCTGCAATATACCATGGTAAAACTTCTTCCATTTTAATTTTATTTAAAACTCGTTTAAGACAAAAGTACTTTTATTCACTACTTTATCAAATTCATTTTCACCAACGAACGAATCAGGAAGTACTGCGAAAAATAAATCAGTCGCATTATTAAAGTCCTTATCCTTTATATCAGTAAAACGAACCCAACCAGTTTGATAAGAATAATTCGAACTCTGATAAATTCCATCTACTTTATAAAAAGGAATCGTATTAATTGCATCAAAAGATTCTGAAGCTAAATAAATTCGAAGAAAGAAATCATCTGTATAATCCAGAGCTGTTTCTTTTACTGTTTTTCTATATTCGTATTGATATTCAAATTGAATTGCAGAAATATCAGATAATACCGCACTTGCTGTAGGAAAGCTTCCCGCTCCTTTTCCGTAAAATAATTGTTTATCTGAAAAAGAAGCTTCAACAATAACTGCATTAAATTCATTATCAACTTGATAAGCTGGATGATTCCCTTTAATAAAATGAGGAGCAACAAAACCAACAATCTTATTTCCTACTTTTTCAGCTCTGGCAAATAATTTAATTCTATATCCTTTTTCAGAAGCATATAATACATCTTGTTTTTTAACTTGTCGTATTCCGTAATTAAATAAGTTATCCGGATTTACTGAAGTTCCAAACGCATGCTTAATTAATAAAGTCAATTTGTATTTCGAATCAAATCCATCGACATCTAAAGTTGGATCTAATTCTGCAAATCCTAATTCTTGAGCCGAAGCTAATGCTTCATCATAAGAAATTCCATAATTTGCTTGAGTTAAAATGTAGTTTGTAGTTCCATTTACAATTCCTTGTACAGAAGAAAGTGAATCATTATTGTAATACTCTTCTAAATTTCTAATAATTGGAATTGAACCACCAACTGAAGCTTCATATAAAAAAGACACTTTATTCTCTTTTGCTAAATCGATTAACTCATCTAAATGTTCTGCAATCAATTTTTTATTCGCTGAAACTACATGTTTCCCTTTCGATAATGCTTCGCGAACAATTTTTAAAGCTTCATTACTATCGTTGATTAACTCAACTACCAAATTAATTTCAGCATCGTTTAAAATCTCACTTGCTTCGTAACCAATTATTTCAGTCGCTTTTTGTCTTTTCTTATTCTTATCTTTAACTACAATACGTTTAATTTTTGCGTCCAATAAATTGGATTGGTTCAATACTTCGTATAAACCTGTTCCTACGCATCCAAATCCAAATAATCCTATTGTTAACTGTTTTCTCATTTTTATTAATGTTTTTCTATTGTGTTTTTTAATATTTATTCAATTATGCGAGACGTAAAATTTTACGTCTCTATGATTGTGATTGGTGAATAAATTCACCAATAATTTTTAATAATTGTTCATTTTCAACTAAAAATCCATCGTGCCCAAAATCCGATGAAATGATTGCAAATTTTGCTCCTTTGATGTTTTCTTTTAGATAAACTTGTTCAACCAATGGAAATAAATAATCTGAATCTATTCCAATCACCAATGTTTTTGCTTGGATTTCTGATAATGCTTTTTCAATTGTTTCCCTTCCTCTGCCAACATTATGTGAATCCATTGCTTTACTTAAAGTAACGTAAGAATAAGCATTGAATCGATCTGCTAATTTCTTTCCTTGATACGATTGGTAAGAACTTGCTCTAAAATTTTCTACCGTTTCATTCCCTTCATTGGTCTGTGTTTTAACGTAACCTTCATACGAACGATAACTTATCATTGCAATACTTCTAGCAACCGACAAACCATATTTAGCATCGTCAATCGTTCCTTTTCCATAGGTTGGGTCGCCATAAATTGCTAATCGTTGTGATTCATTAAACGCAATCCCAAAAGCGGAATGGCGAGCATTTGTTGCAACTACAATTAAATTTTCGAATAATTTCGGTTCTAAAATAGACCATTCTAAAGCTTGTTGCCCTCCCAATGATGCTCCTATTAGAGTGTAAATCGAAGTGATCCCTAATTCATTCTTCAACAAAGAATGTGCCTTCGCCATATCTCTTGGTGTTACTAATGGGAAATCATTTAAAAATAATTTCCCATTTGAATCTATGCTTTCTGAACTGGAAGAACCATAACTAGAACCAATTACATTGGCACAAACGATAAAATATTCAGTTGGATTAAACATTGCTTTTTCACCAAAAACACCGCTCCACCAATCAAAAACATCACTGTTACCAGTAAGAGCGTGACAAGCCCAAACAACTTTGCTAACATTCGGTATGTAATTACCATATGTATGATAAGCAATCTTTAAATTATTGATTGTTTGATTTCCTTCTGTTTTGAAAATAGAATCATATTCAAATACCTTCGGATTTGAATCAAATAAAACAGAACGTGTATTCGAATTTGATGACATACTTTAAATTTAATTTATATTTTCCCATTTTTTGGGATCAGGAATTGGCACCGGTTTTCCAATCAGCTGTAAGGCGGACTTTAAGTTGGTTGCCAGAGGATCATTGAGCCAGTCTCTAACCTCTTCTTTATAAAACTTTAAAAATCACCGTTGTGAAATATTGATGCAAAGATTCAGAATTTATTTTAATATTTCAAACTTTTTCTTGAAGTTTTTATAGAAAATTAGTTAAATATTTGCTAATTCTTTCAATAATTTAAACGAAATCTCTAATAATTCATTCATTTTATCTTCTATATTATCCAAAGAATGTGTTTCTGAAATTTCAGTTTCCATCTCATAAATCAATTCTTTTCCTCTTGCAACACCAAAAATGGTAATGGAAGACTTTAATTTGTGAATTTCTTTTTTAAAACTTTCTGCATTATTTTCGTCATAAAAATCAGAAATTCGCTCAAGTAATTTTGGCATTTCAATAGAAACTAATTCTATTAAATCATTCACAAAATCTTTATCCCCTTTTGTTACAGAATCTAAATAGGCAAAATTTATAATTGAGTTAGATGTTGTATCTTCATTTA
>CAMDMY010000031.1 GCA_945902775.1 Chryseobacterium gleum
CAAGTTCCATCTCATTTTTTCTATGAATGGTTAGAGGAGAATTATATTACTTTATTAAAAAAAGTAATTCAAAAAGAATTAGGAGCTGAGGGTCGTTTAGAATATAGTATTGTTATGGAAAATAATACAACTAATTCTACTCCTTACACTGTTCGACTTCCAGCATTGAATAAAAAAGAATTGAAAAACTCACCAGTTTCGATGCCGTTGAGTATGAATGAAAATCAAATTAGAAATCCATTCATTATTCCTGGATTGAAAAAGGTGAATGTAGAGTCTAATTTGAATCCTGCTTATTCTTTTGAGAATTTCGTTGAAGGAGATTGTAATAGATTGGCTAGAGCTTCAGGTTTTGCAGTTGCAAATAAACCAGGTGGTACAGCTTTTAATCCATTGTTGATTTATGGAGCTGTTGGCCTTGGAAAAACTCACTTAGCTCAAGCTATCGGTATTTCTATTAAGAATCAATTTCCAAACAAAACGGTTTTATATGTTGCTTCTGAAAAGTTTGCTCATCAGTTTATAGATGCAATCAAAAATTCATCTACAAATGATTTTATCCACTTCTATCAAATGATTGATGTGTTGATTATTGATGATGTTCAATTTTTCTCAGGTAAAGAAAAAACACAAGATGTATTCTTCCATATTTTCAATCATTTACATCAAAATGGTAAACAAATTATCTTAACTTCAGATAAGCCGCCAGTTGAGATGCAAGGAATGGAGCAACGTTTATTGTCTCGTTTTAAATGGGGATTATCTGCAGATTTAAGTGCTCCTGAATTGGAAACTAGAATTGCAATTTTAGAGAAAAAAATGTACGGAAATGGTATTGAGTTACCAAAAGACGTTGTTGAATATTTGGCATATAGTATTAACACAAATGTGCGAGAAATGGAAGGGGCTTTAAATACATTGTTAGCTCAAGCTTCATTAAACAAAAAAGCAATTACGATCGATCTTGCAAAGCAAATGGTTGATAAATTTGTTAAGAATACAGCGCGTGAGGTATCAATAGAATATATTCAAAAAATTGTATGTGATTACTTTGATTTAGCATTGGATATTTTAAAATCTAAAACACGTAAAAGAGAGGTGGTTCAAGCAAGACAGATTGCAATGTATTTCTCTAAACGTATGACAAAATCATCATTAGCAAATATTGGTGCTCATTGTGGAGGAAAAGATCATGCTACTGTCCTTCATGCTTGCAGAACGGTTACGAATCTTGCTGAAACAGATAAGCAGTTTAAAGTTTATTTAGCTGATCTAGAAAAGAAATTAACTATTCAATAATATCTTCAAATATATCTTTAAGCCGACTTTTAGTCGGCTTTTTTTTGTGTTTTAATGTCAAACTTTTTTATTGAATTTATCTATTAATTGATTACATGAGAAACTGTAAATCGTATTCAAATTAGTAAGCTATAGATTCTACGTTCTGTTTAAAAAAAGATTCGTTGCTTATGTTTTTAAAGAAAACATTAGGGAAATAATATTGTGCAATTTGAAGGTAGTTATAACCATATTTAGCCATCTTCATAGCTCCTTCTTGACAAAGCCCAACCCCATGTCCAAAGCCTCTACCTCTAATTACAACGTCTGATCCTTCAGGATAACAATTGAAGTAAGTTGATTTTAAATCGAATTCTTCCCTTAAGTCCCTTAATGGTATTCCTAAAGCTGGATTTTGAAAAAATGCGAGTCGTTGTGGTTGGGTAAAAGTGAAAATTAAACCACCGTATAAACTATCGGTATATGGATAATTGTATTTGTAAATTAAAAAGTTTTGCCATTTACTTTGACTTACTCTTTTTTCCCAAGTTGCTTGTTTGGTGTATATACAAAAAGTGTCTTTGAATGAGTTGAGATAGGGAACAGCTTTATTCCATACAATTTCTGGTTCAGAGGTTTGACCACCACAATTTGCATGAAAATAAGAATCGAGTAATTCACCTTTTTCATCCATCATAACAATCCCTTTCGTTTGTTGAACTGCTGAATCAATTGAAGGAGTGTATTTTAACATGTGATGATAGGCTTGACAATGAACTCGGTCACAAAGGTCGAATCCTTCTTTGATATGGCGTTCTTTGTATTTTAATGCATACGTTCTACTCATTAGAGCTTGAACTTTGTAATATTCAAGTTCTCTTCCTGGCCCACCTTCAGATTCAACTACACCAGCAAGATAATTGTTTATATCGACTAAGTTTACAAAAAGAAGCCCGTCTGTTCCAGCAGTAACTTCAAAGTCATCTTTGTATTTTCTATCCTTTACAATCGGTTGTCTTGAAGAGAGGATGATGGATGTATTAGGGTAATTTTGAGTGATAAATATTTTAGAAAATAATCCCAATTCGGTAATCCCTTTCTTTAACCGGACTACTCCTGTTTCGGCAAATGAAACTTCAATAAATTCATTTGGTAATATTGAACCAAAATCTGTTGTGTCGCCATAAATTGAATAACTTCCGTTATTATATGAAAAGACTAATCTCTGAGTTTTATAATCGCGTAATACACCTATATGCAATTGTTGTGCAATAGAAGGGATTGATACACCTAAAAGAAATATAAGCATGAAAATTTTCACCCTACAAAATTAACACAAGAAAAAAGTCCTTTTAAACTAGTCTTGAATAGTTTTCAACATCAGTTGTGCAACTTTTTTACTTGCACCGCCTTCTCCTAGTATTTTTTTCATTTCTTGGTATTCATTTAGGATGCGATTTCGATTTTTACCGCCTTCGAGAATATAAGAAAGTTCTGTTTTGATAGTTTCTGATGTGCAATCATCCTGAATCAATTCTCTAACTACTTCTTTATCCATAATTAAATTTACAAGCGAGATAAATTTAATTTTTACTAATCGTTTTGCAATTGAATAGGATATTTTTGAGGTTTTATAACAAACAACTTCAGGAATTTCTAGCAAAGCTGTTTCAAGAGTAGCTGTTCCTGAAGTAACAATGGCAGCTTCTGACGCGCTCAGTAAATCATAGGTTTTACCATGAACAATCTTTACTGAATTAGATTTGATGAATTCTTGATAAAAAGAATGGTCTAGGCTAGGAGCGCCTGCAACTATTATTTGATAGTTAGTTAAATCTTTCACGGCCTCAAGCATTACAGGGAGTTTTTTTCTAATTTCTTGTTTTCTACTCCCTGGTAGAATAGCAATTATTGGAGCTTGATTTAATTTATTTTCATGAATGAATTGAACTCTATCTTTTTGAATGAATCTATATTGGTCAATCGCATCTAAAAGAGGATGCCCGACATAATCGACGTGATAATTGTATTTGTCGTAAAAAGGTTTTTCAAACGGAAGAATGACAAACATGTGATCAACCGCTTTTTTAATTTTATACACTCTTGATTCTTTCCAAGCCCATACTGTAGGAGAGATGTAATAATAGATTTTGATTCCTTTTAATTTGGCCCATTCTGCTATTCGAAGGTTAAAGCCGGGATAATCTATTAGTAAAAGTGCATCAGGTTGAAATGCTTCTATGTCTTTTTTACAAAAAGCGATATTACCTAAGATTGTTCGAATATTGGCTAATACTTCAACAAATCCCATAAAAGCCAACTCTTTGAAATGTTTAATTGGTTTTTGACCTATTGCTTCTTCCATTTTATCCCCACCCCAATATCTAAATTGTAAATTCAAAGGTGAATTACATTCATTATTTTGTTGAATAAATTCCTTTAAAAGATTACTTCCATGTAAATCGCCAGAAGCTTCCCCAGCTATAATGTAGATTTTTTTTGTGGTGAGCTGTGTCATCAAACAATTAATTTTAAATATACAATTACAATGAAGTTAATGAATGTGGCAAGAATTATTCCCATTGCTAAATCTGTTTTTTTTGTTTTAATAAACCAATGAAACCATGCTAGATTCGCTATACTTGCTAAAGAAATCAATTTTCCTTTTGCTTCATGAAGGAACCAATATAAGGGATTGTCAAATGCGTCAAATAGTAACGATAAAATGGGTACAATTACCAATGTTGTTGATATCCCAAGAAGAAGACCGTAAGTGTGAAGTCTAGACCATTTCCGTAAGTTCATACCAAATAATTTATTTTAAGCGAAAGTAGTTATATTTTCATTAATTTGATGCTAATCGAACTCATGTTCGTTAGCTAATTTTAGATATTTAAAAACATTTATGTGTAATTGAAAAGTTATATTTCAGTATTGTTTTTATTTTAATTAAAAAAAAATGAGTTTGAAAAAAATACTTTATACAGAAACAGTTTGTTATTAATGAAATTCATTCTAAATTTGAGTGCAATAAAAAATTTGAGTGCAATAAAAATTTTTAAATGACAACAAAAGAACTTCTAAACGATATTAGATCAATTACATTAACGAACTTAGATGTGATTCGTAAAAAGATTGTTTATTTAAATGAGGAACAAAAGTCATGGAAAATTAATGATACTTCTTGGAGTATTAACGAGATTTTCGCTCATATGAATGAATATGCTAAATTTTATCATTCAACATTTAAAACAAGAATTGCTTCAACAAGATTTAGAGAGCCGATTTCTGTTTTTATCTCTTCTCCTTTAGGTCGCTCTGCATGGCAATCGATGAAATTAGGAAATGCTAAGAACGTCAAAAGAAAATTTAAATCTCCTAAAGCAAGTAATCCAACGGTGGATATTTCTTTACTTACTGGAAATGAGGTTTCTGATTTAGAAAAAGGCCAAGAAGAATTATTAACAATTTTAGAAAGTGCAGAAGCTGTTAATTTAAGAAAAGTAAAAGTTCCAATTTCGATTTCTAAAATCATTCGTTTTCGTTTAGGAGATGCTTTGTTATTTGTTTCTTATCATGATGAACGTCACATGCAACAAGTATTAAATGTGATAACTCATCCAAATTTCCCTAAAAAATAATGTCGTTGAAATACGCTTACTGTATGGTGAGTATTTCACCTGTTCGAGCAGAAAATAAAGATCAATCAGAGATTGTTACTCAACTTTTATTCGGAGAAGTTTTCCAAATCGAAGAAATCAATGATTCTTGGTGTAAAATTTTAACATTTTATGATAATTATCCTGGTTGGATAGATGTTAAGCATTTTAAACCGTTGACTGAGAAGGAGTTTAATAGGTGGATGGATGGAGTAACAAACGAGAAATCAATTTTTAGAAATTTAATTACTCCATGGGGAAAACAACGAATTGTAAAAGGTTCATTTATTCCATTTGCATGTGATTTACCTTTTAAAATTGGATCTGATGAATTTCAATTGGAGGAAGCTTTTGATGAGAAATCATCTGATTCTATTTATAGTATAGCTGCTGAATATTTAAATTCTCCTTATTTATGGGGTGGGAAAACGCCATTTGGAATAGATTGCTCTGGTTTAACTCAATCCGTTTTTCGTTTTTTAGGAATTAATTTACCAAGGGATGCTTCTCAACAAGTAGAGCACGGTTTGGAAATTGATTTTACAGAACATCAGTCGGGTGATGTTGCTTTTTTTCATAATAAGAGCGGGAAAATTACTCATGTAGGTATTCTGAACGGGAAAGGTGATATTATTCACGCAAGCGGATGTGTTAGAATAGATAATATAACGAAAGAAGGAATAATGCATTCTGAATCAGGTGCTTTAACGCATCAATTGAGTATTATTAAAAGATATTAATATTTGTTACTAATATTTCTTTTGGTGATTAGTAAGTTTCGTTTTTTGTTGAGTTTAAGATTTGTCTAACTTCTAAATATCTATTATCTAATAACTAAATCAATTGCATAAGAACTTATAAGGAATTATCTTTGCACTACAAAACATAAAAAATAAACGATGGAAAATACAGTTAGCGTCAACGTGGAAAAAAGAGACCAAGAAATTTTCGATTTAATTTCTGAAGAAAACAATCGTCAATTACATGGTATTGAGTTGATTGCTTCTGAGAACTTTGTGAGTAATGAAGTAATGGAAGCAATGGGAAGCGTTTTAACAAATAAATATGCAGAAGGTTTACCAGGTAAAAGATATTATGGTGGATGTGAAGTAGTTGATAAAGTGGAGCAATTAGCAATTGATCGTCTTTGCAAATTGTTTGGTGCAACTTGGGCAAACGTTCAGCCTCACTCTGGAGCTCAAGCAAATGCAGCTGTATTTTTAGCAGTTTTACAACCTGGCGATAAAATTTTAGGTTTTGACCTTTCTCACGGAGGACATTTATCTCACGGATCTCCAGTGAATTTTTCAGGAAAAGTATATAAACCATTCTTTTATGGAGTAAACAAAGAAACTGAAACAGTTGATTACGATCAATTAGAAGAAGTTGCTTTGCGTGAAAATCCAAAATTAATTATTTGTGGTGCTTCAGCTTATAGTCGTGATTGGGATTATGCTCGTATTCGTAAAGTAGCTGATAAAATTGGTGCTTTGGTTTTGGCTGATATATCTCATCCAGCAGGTTTAATTGCAGCAGGATTAATGAATGATCCTTTTGATCACTGTCATATCGTTACAACTACAACTCACAAAACATTAAGAGGACCAAGAGGTGGTGTAATTATGATGCGTCATAACATTGAAAATCCTTTTGGGATAAGATGGAACAATGGTAATTTAAAATCGTTGGGTTCATTATTGGATGCTGCTGTTTTTCCTGGTATGCAAGGTGGACCATTAGAACATGTAATTGCTGCTAAAGCGGTTGCCTTCGGTGAAGCACTTTCTGATAACTATAAAACATACATGAAGCAAGTGAAATTAAATGCTTCTGTAATGGCGGATGAGTTTGTAAAAAGAGGATATAAAGTAATTTCAGGTGGAACGGAGAATCATTCAATGTTGATTGATTTACGTTCTAAAAATGTTACAGGAAAAGATGCTGAGAATGCTTTGGTAAAAGCAGATATTACAGTAAATAAAAATATGGTACCATTTGATACAGAATCTCCATTTGTTACTTCAGGAATGAGAGTTGGTACTTCTGCAATTACTTCTAGAGGAGTAGATGAAAAAGAAATCCCACAAATAGTTGAATTGATAGATAGAGTTTTATCAGATCTTACAAATGAAGTTACTATTCAACTTGTTCGTAAAGAAGTGAATGCTTTGGTAAGTGGAAGACCTTTATTTAAATGGTAAGATTATAATTACTTATAAAATTTAAAGACCGAAGTGATTCGGTCTTTTTTTATACGTATTAAGTCTAAAACTTTTGGGAAAATAGTGGATCAATACCAAAAGTTGGGGACTAATTTTTGGTATTGTATTCTAGAACCAAATAGAAATGTATTTGCGAAGCACTAATATGAATTTGGTCTTTCTACCGAATTAGCTGTAAATTTTTCCGTAATCGCGTTTCGCATTTTCAGCGAAAAAGAGCGTGAAGGAAAGTGTTTACTTGCGTTTTCACTTCACTAGCGATGTTTGTTGATTTTATATAAACTAAATAAAGTGAAAAATTCCTTAGAAAGAACCTTGATTTTTGCTTACTTTTTATCAAGAAAAAGTAAGAGATTGATAACCTTATTATGATTGAAAAGTTTAAATTATATTTGTTAATCTATGTAGAAATATTTTTGCTCCCCACAACAATATGACTTGATCTTTTTAAACTTCATATTATTTTTCCTTTTTCACTATTCTGTAAAATAAAATCAATGCTACAGTAACTATGAGCGCTCCAAAATAAAATGGTATTCCATAAATTGGAGATTTTGTGTGGGTAGTAAAAAAATAAAATAAAGCCATCATTATTGGTGGACCAAGAATTTCAGCAATACTTAACACACTTGTTATAACGCCTTGTAATTCACCTTGTTCACTTTCTGAAGTTTTGTTCGATAAAATAGCTCTTATAGCAGGATCAGCAAGTCCTGAGAATGCATAGGGTAACATTAAGCAGTATATCATCCAACTTTGAGATGCTGCACCAATTAGAATCATCGTGATAATTGTGATTGAAATACTTAAATAGGCTGTTTTAATATTACCAAGTTTTTTAGAGATAGTTCCAGCCAATGCGCCTTGAATAAGGGCAATACATATTCCAACAAATGTTAATGAAAGTCCTACATCTTTAATCTTCCAACCAAATTTTTCCATTGTATAATAATTCCAAGTACTTTGAATTGCCATCGCACCAAAGAACAAAAGAAAAATAACAACAAATACCCAAGCAAAATTTTTGTATTTTTTTAATTGAAAAAAAGCACCTATCGGATTAGCGCGTGTAAATGAGAAATTTCTTCTGTTTTCAAGAGCTAACGATTCTTTTAAAACAAACGCCCCATAAATTAAATTTAAAAGGGAGAGTCCTGCAGCAAAAAGAAAAGGAGCTCTCATATTGAAGTCTCCAAGTAAACCTCCAATTGCAGGACCGATAATAAAACCAATACCAAAAGCAGCGCCAACTAGACCAAAATTTTTCGTTTTATTTTCAGGTGTTGAAATATCTGCAATATAAGCTGAGGCTGTCGTATAACTAGCTCCGAACATTCCTGAAAGACATCTTCCAATTACTAACCAGGCAATTGAAGGTGCGAAATACATGAAGACATAATCAAGACCAAGTCCAAAAAGTGACATTAATAAAATCGGCCTTCTACCGTAATGATCACTTAAACTTCCGATAATAGGAGAGAAAATAAATTGCATCAAAGCATAACTACCTAAAATGATTCCATAGTATTTTGCAGATTCAGATACCCCTACATTAGAAACCTCTGCAACTAAACTAGGAAGTGAAGGGATAATGATTCCTAATCCAGTCGAATCTATAATAATCGTAATAAAAATAAAAACGAAAGCAAATTTAGTATTCATGAAATCAAAATAAATTACAAAAAAAAAGCTCGAAAATTATTTCGAGCTTCATTCTAGTGGAGAGAGAGGGATTCGAACCCCCGATACCTCACGGTACGCCGGTTTTCAAGACCGGTGCATTCAACCGCTCTGCCATCTCTCCGAACGATGCAAAATTAGTAATACTTTCTCTATTTGCAAGTCTTTTGTTAAAAAAATATGAAATTAATTTTAATTCAGTAAATCTATAAAACAGTTATTGTTGATTTTCAGATACTTTATAATTACTAGACTACCGATAAATCAATTTATAAACAATCTCATACAGCTGTGAAATCGTTTTGTAACTTTGTTCTATATAAATTATAAGTTCATGAAGAATTATTTGCTTTTTATTTTTGTTTGTATTTTAAGTTTTGGATTCAGTCAGACTCAAAAAGTCAGAGCATATCTAGATACTAAACAATTTTTAGCACCAGGAATTGGAGAATATGCAGAAGTTCAAATAAAATTTGTAGGATATAGTTTGAAATACCTAAAAGTAGAGGATGGCCTTCAAAGTGAGGTAGTTGTGAGTCTTGATATTAAAAAAAATGACTCTATTATAGCGCACGAATCATACCGATTGAAATCTCCTATAATGAAAGATAGTATTATAGATGATTTTTTTGATTTGAGACGCTATGCTTTAAAACCTGGTTCGTATGTATTAGCAATAGAGTTAAAAGATTTAAATTCAGAAGGAGAATCAGTTAAAGCTACTAGTCCATTTGTTCTGGGAGATTTCGGTTCCAAAATTTCAGTTTCAGATATTCAAGTTTCAGAAATTATTACAAAAGGCGGAGATGAATCGTCTCTTTTTTATAAATCAGGATATACGATGATTCCTAATTTTTCAACTTTTTATCCAAAAGAATTAACGAAATTACCACTCTATTTCGAAATTTATAACTCTAAACTATTGCAAGATAGTTTATTTGGAATAAAACAAACGATCGTTGATAAGGCAAATCAAAAAGAGGTAGTAGAACCAGTTTTTACAAAGTGTAAAAAGAATGAGGTTGTTCCTTTTTTGAAATCAGTAGATATTTCGACACTTCCAACAGGTAATTATACAATCAATTACTCCGTTATAAACAAAGAAATGAAGGTTATAGCTATGTCTTCTTATGATTTTGAAAGAAGTAACGATTTGGATTTGGTGATTAATTCAACTTCTCAAATGATAGATCCTGCTTTTCAAGCTTCTATTACTGATGATAGTGTTGCATTTTATTTAGCAAGTTTGATTCCTATGTCTAAATCGAGTGATGTTATAAGCATCTTAGATATTTTGAAAAGTAAAAATCGCGAAAACGCTAGAAAATATATTCAAGCATTTTGGTCTGTAACAGCATCAACAAATCCATATGAAGGTTGGATGAAATACAAAGTTCAAGTAAATATGGTTGAAAAGATTTATAAGAATAATTTTCAGGCTGGTTTTGAAACGGATAGAGGGAGGGTTTATTTACAATATGGTCCCCCAACTAATGTGATACAAAAAGAAGTCTCATCAGCAGAATATCCTTACGAAATTTGGCAATACAACAAAATTGGTAAATTTAGTAATAAGCGTTTTATTTTCTATAACCCAGATTTAGTGAATAATGCGTATAGATTACTTCACTCTGATATGATAGGTGAGTTGAAAAATCAATCTTGGCAATTGGCACTTAATAAGCGTAATACAACGAATGGTTCAATTGATGACCCTAATCAAAATGTACAGCAAAGTTATGGAGGTAATAGTTATAATAACTTCAGACAGTATTAATTAGATCACTAAAAGTTGAAATGTTTCAATTGTTAAAAGTTGTGTACATTTGTTCTAAATAGAAGGAAAAAGTTTGGAGAACGTTGCAATTGTCATATTAAACTGGAATGGTAAAAAATATTTAGAACAGTTTTTGTCTAATGTTATTGCTTATTCTGGAAATTGTAGAATTGTATTAGCGGATAATGCTTCTATAGATGATTCTGTAGAATATGTAAATGAAAACTTCCCAACTGTTGAAATTGTTATAAACGATGAAAATGGAGGTTTTGCAAAAGGCTATAACGATGCTTTAAAGCAAATAGATGCTGAGTTCTATATTCTTCTAAATAGCGATATTGAAGTAACACCAAATTGGGTTTTACCTCTTTATGAAAAAATGAAAGATCCAACTATTGCAGGATGTCAACCAAAAGTATTATCATATTCAAATCGAAATCAGTTTGAACACGCTGGTGCATCAGGTGGTTACTTAGATCGAAATTATTTCCCATTTTGTAGAGGTCGAATTCTTGAAAAGTTTGAAAACGATGAGCAACAATACGAAGGAGAAGTTGAGGTTTTTTGGGCTACAGGTGCTGCTTTAATGATTCGTTCGGAAATTTATCATAAAGTAGGCGGTTTAGATGAATACTTTTTTGCCCATATGGAAGAAATAGACATGTGTTGGAGAATAAAAAAGTTAGGATATAAATTTATGGTTATCCCATCTTCTATTATTTTTCATGTTGGGGGAGGAACATTGGCCTACAATTCACCTAAAAAATTATACTTGAATTTTAGAAATAGTCTTTTTATGATAGTTAAAAATCATGAAGGACTTTTGTTTTTTAAACTGGTTTATAGAATGTTTTTGGATGGAATTGCTGCGATTCGTTTTTTAGTTAGAGGTGAGTTTAAAAATTTTAAAAGTGTTTTTAATGCGCATATGGCAATGTATTATAGATTGTCGATTTTATTAAAACAAAGAAAAGAAATTAAACAAACAGTAACGAATAGTAATACAAAGGGCTTATACAAGGCAAGTATTCTATGGGCGCGTTATTTTAAAGGGATAACAAAATTTAAAGATTTAAATCAGCGTTTTTTCGATTGAGTACTTAACCACTGAGTTTCTCAGAGCAATTTTACAGAGTGTTCAGATGATTTAATTAAATAACTAATTATCAGTTGATTATGTAAATTAATTAAAATAAAGTTGAATTTAACGTTATTTTTCAGTGAAAAAACGAATACCTAATTCATAGCTTTTTAGTCCAAAACCAAATATACATCCAACAGCGACAGGAGATATTAAGGAAGTATGTCGAAATTCTTCTCTTGAAGTGATGTTTGAAATATGTACTTCAATTACAGGAGTTTCAATAGCGTGAATACAATCCCTTAATGAAACACTTGTATGAGTATATCCTCCAGCGTTTAAGATGATGCCATCATGGTTGGATTTTTGAAGACAATCAATTAATTCTCCTTCTATATTGGATTGGAAATAATCAATTTCACACGAAGTTTTTGATTTTAATTCTTCTAAGTACGCTTCGAATGATTGATTACCATATATTTGTGGCTCACGCTTGCCTAGCAAGTTTAAGTTTGGACCGTTTACAATTAATATTTTCATACAGATGTCTACTTGGGAGCGCTATATTAAGCATTTTGTTTCATATTTGAAAATAGAAAAAGGTTTAGCAGAAAATTCAATTTTTGCTTACCAAAATGATGTTGTCAAATTATCTGAGTTTTCCATCGATCGAAATTTAGAAGTAGTTCAACTAACTTATGAGCATTTAAAGGAATTTGTTGCTGTTTTATATGATTTAGGGTTGAGCGCAAGAAGTCAAGCAAGAATTATTAGTGGTGTAAAACAATTCTTTGGTTTTATGTTATTAGAGAATATTATCGAGGACGATCCTTCCGAATTATTAGAAATGCCTAAAATTGGAAGAAAATTGCCCGATGTTTTGTCGATTGAAGAAATCGATCAATTGATTGATGCGATTGATATGAGTAAAGCTGAGTCGCATCGTAACAAAGCAATTTTAGAAACTTTATATAGTTGCGGACTTCGAGTAAGTGAGTTAGTCAATTTGAAATTTTCTCAATTGTATTTTGAAGAAGGATTTGTCAGAGTAATAGGAAAAGGAAATAAAGAAAGATTAGTACCATTGAGTGAAAGTGTTCAACATGAAATAACCATCTATAACGATCATGTTCGCAGACATCAATCAGTTCAAAAAGGAAATGAAAATATTGTTTTTTTGAATAGGAGAGGAGCTCAATTAACAAGAGTAATGATTTTTACTATTATCAAAGATTTAGCAAAATCGATTGGGTTGGTAAAGTCGATTTCTCCCCATACTTTTCGACATTCTTTTGCAACACATTTAATAGAAGGAGGGGCGAATTTGAGAGCAATTCAGGAAATGCTTGGACATGAGTCAATTACAACAACCGAAATTTACACGCATTTAGATCAGCGTTTTTTAAGAGAAGCGATTATATCGTTTCATCCTAGGAATAGGCAGTAATTATATAGACTTTAAGACTCAAGACCAAAAGAAAAAAGACTGATTAACAATGCAAAACAAAGTAAATCAGTCTTTTAGTTTAGAGTTCTAAAGTCTAAAGTCTATTGTCTAAAAATCTAATGTCTCAATCGACTATTTTCCCAAATAAATCATAATGATCAGCACTTGTAATTTCTATATTTGCGAAATCACCAATACGGATATACCCTTCTGATTTTTTCACAAGTATTTCATTATCAACATCAGGTGAATCAAATTCAGTTCTTCCAATGAAATAATCACCTTCAGCTCTGTCAAAAAGGACTTTGAAAGTTTGTCCTATTTTAAGTTGGTTCAAATCGTAGCTAATTCCAGATTGAAGTTCCATTATTTTATCTGCTCTTTCTTGTTTGACATTAGCAGGAACATCGTCTTCGAAATTATGTGCGTGTGTATTTTCTTCGTGAGAATATGTGAAAATTCCCAAACGATCAAAACGAGATCTTTCAACAAAATCATACATTTCTTGAAAATCTTCTTCTGTTTCACCAGGATAACCAGCAATTAAAGTCGTTCTGATTGAGATTCCAGGAACCGTTTCTCTAATTTTAGCGACTAATTCTTCCGTTTTCTCACGAGTAATTCCTCTTCGCATAGCTTCTAAAATTTTAGTAGAACCATGTTGTAAGGGAATATCTAAATAATTACACACATTCGATTTCGATTTCATTACTTCAAGCACATCCATAGGGAAACCTGCAGGAAATGCATAATGCAAACGAATCCATTCAATTCCTTCAACCTCAGAAAGTTTTTCAACTAATTCAGCTAAGTTTCTTTTTTTGTAAATATCTAATCCGTAATATGTTAAATCTTGAGCAATCAACATTAATTCCTTAACTCCTTTTGCAGCCAAACTTTTTGCGCTTTTAACTAAATCTTCAATTGGAGTAGAAATATGTTTTCCTCTCATGATAGGAATAGCACAGAATGAACATGGACGATCACAACCTTCAGCAATTTTAAAATAAGCATAGTGAGAAGGTGTCGTTAATAATCTTTCTCCAACTAATTCATGCTTATAATCTGCTTTTAATGTTTTTAAAAGACGAGGTAATTCTCTCGTACCAAAAAAAGCATCAACTTCAGGGAATTCGCTTTCTAAATCTTCTCTATACCTTTCTGATAAACAACCAGTAACATATACTTTATCAACAAAGCCATCCGCTTTTGCATCTACGTATTGTATAATTGTATCTATTGATTCTTGTTTTGCATTATCAATAAAACCACATGTATTTATAATTACAATCTCTGCATCGTCAGACGTTGATTCATGTTCAACATCAAACTTATTCGCTTTTAACTGCGCCATTAATACTTCTGAGTCGAAAGTGTTTTTAGAGCAACCTAGGGTTACAACATTCACTTTGTTCTTTTTGAGTGTTTTTGTTTTCATAGTACAAAATTAACTATAATTGATCTTAGAAACGTTCATATTTAGCGATGAATTTTATAAATACTTACGTTCATACAATAAATCATTTTTAAATAATTTCTATATAATCAAATTTAATTCATTTTCTTATTAAATTAGCAACCAAAGAAATAAGGTTAAATTGAATTAAATCTTTTGAAAATGAAGTTAGTAGTTTTAAATTTTTTGTTTTTAATGTTGTTTATTTCCTGTAAAAGTGTAACGAATGCAGAAAAAAGTATACCAGAAGAAATAATTGAAGAAAGAGGGAAAATGGATTTACCATTAAAAGCAAAAGTGGGAAATTTATCTAATGAAGTTGATTCAGTTCTCAATCTGAAGATTAAATCAGTTAATCTTTCTGGAAATTATTTAGAAATTGAGTTTACCTACAGAGGTGGTTGTGAATTACATGACTTTGAATTTATAGGGAGTTCGAAAATTGCAAAATCAATGCCTCCAGTGCGAGCAGTTCAGTTAGTTCATTCAGTTAAAAAGCCCGATTTATGTAAAAAAATGGTGATTCAAAAAATTAAAATTGATGTGAGTGAATTAGCATATAAAAAAGAATCTGGTAGCGAAATATTTCTATCCATACAAGGATGGGATGAAAAGGTAAAATATATTTTTGAAGCGAATTAATGAAAATGAAGATAGGAGTTTTATTATCTGGATGTGGCGTTTACGATGGTGTTGAGATTCAAGAAGCAGTTTTAACATTATTAGCAATACAAGAAATAGGTGCAGAATATGTTTGTATTGGAGTTGATAAAGATCAATACCATGTTGTGAATCATTTAACGGGTGAAGTTTTAGAAGAAAAACGAAATATGTTAGTCGAAGCTGCTCGAATAGCGAGAGGAGATATAAAAGATATTAATTCGATTACCCCTGCAGATATTGATGGATTAGTTATACCTGGTGGATTTGGAAGTGCTAAAAATTTCACAACATGGGCTTTTAATGGTGCCGATAGTTCGATTCTACCTGAAGTAAAACTTTTATTAGTTAATTTAGCAAATGTAGGAACACCAATTGCAGCATTGTGTGTAAGTCCGATTGTTCTAGCAAAAGCATTTGAAGGATCATCGATTCAGCCAACATTAACGATAGGTACAACTGAAGCACCTTCTCCCTATGATATAACTTCTTTTAATGAAGGAATTAAACAAACTGGTTCAAAAATCGAAATGAAATCGTTAGGTGATATTTCTATTGATGCAGAATATAGAATAATTACAGCACCATGTTATATGATGGATGCTACGATTTCTGAAATTAATTTAAACATCAAAATTGCAATAAAAGCATTGAAAGAGTTGATTTTAAGTGTTTAAAATTTTGATTTTCAGATAGTTGGTATTATTGTAATTTTTTCTTAAGAATATATTAACAATCTAGTAACTTAATTGTGGGTAAAAAACTGTTATTTTTTTTACTAATAAAATCAAATAGTGTACTTTTGTATCACAAAATCAAAGCGAAAGCTCAAAATATAAAAGTATGAACATTTTTGGAAAACAAGGTAAAAATGCTGATTTGAATAAATCTATTGGTTTAGAAGGATTAGAAAATGAATTTTGGAATCTATCACCAGCTGAATTAGTAGAAGATACTATTTTAAATGGTCAAGGGATGCTTACAGATAATGGAGCATTAGCTATTGAGACAGGAGAGTTTACAGGACGTTCTCCAAAAGATCGTTTCGTTGTTTGTGATGAGAATACAGAAAATTCTGTATGGTGGGGAGATGTGAATATTAAATTTACTCCAGAAAAATTTGATGCTCTTTATGGTAAAATGAAGTCTTATTTAAAAGGTAAAGATGTTTATGTACGTGATGCATATGCATGTGCTGATAATGATTTCCGTTTAAATATTCGTGTTGTTACTGAGACTCCATGGTCTAATATGTTTGCTTATAACATGTTTTTACGTCCAACTGAAGATGAATTAGAAGATTTTAATCCAGATTGGCATATTGTATGTGCACCAGATTTCATGGCGGTTGCTGCTGAAGATGGAACACGTCAACATAACTTTGCAATTTTAAATTTCACTAAAAAAATGATTATCATCGGTGGTACTGGTTACACAGGTGAAATCAAAAAAGGAATTTTCTCAGTATTGAACTATATTTTACCTCACGAAAAAAATGTATTATCAATGCATTGTTCAGCAAATATTGGTAAAGACGGAGATACTGCTGTATTCTTTGGTTTATCTGGAACAGGGAAAACAACTTTATCATCTGATGAAAATCGTCGATTAATCGGTGATGATGAGCACGGTTGGTCAGATAATACTGTTTTCAATTTCGAAGGTGGATGTTATGCTAAAACAATTGACTTATCTAGAGAAAAAGAGCCTCAAATTTTTGATGCAATTAAATTTGGTGCAATTTTAGAAAACATTGTTTTTGAAGAAGGTACTTCTACACCAGATTATACAGATAATTCAGTTACTGAAAATACACGTGTATCATATCCAATTCACCATATTGATAATATCGCTCTTCCATCAGTTGGAACTGCTCCAAAAAATATTTTCTTCTTAACTGCTGATGCTTTCGGTGTATTGCCTCCAATCTCTCGTTTAACGAAAGAACAAGCAATGTATCATTTCATGTCTGGTTATACTGCGAAAGTTGCTGGAACTGAAATGGGTATTACTGAGCCAACTACAACTTTCTCAGCTTGTTTTGGTAAAGCATTTTTACCATTACACCCGGCTAAATATGCTAAATTGTTAGGAGAGAAATTAGAAGGTAAAGATATTAAAGTATGGTTAATCAATACTGGTTGGTCAGGAGGTTCTTACGGTGTTGGAAGTAGAATGAAATTATCATATACAAGATCAATGATTACAGCTGCTTTAACTGGAAAATTAGATAATGTAAAATATGATACATTACCAGTTTTTGAATTATCTTTCCCAACTGAGTGTGAAAATGTTCCTTCTGAGATTTTAAATCCACGTGCTACATGGTTAGATAAAGTTGCTTACGATGAAACAGCTAATAATTTAGCAGGTCAATTCGTTAAAAACTTTGAGCAATATGCTTCTGAAACAAGTGAAGATATATTAGCAGCTGCTCCTAGAGTATTTGCTAAAAACTAAGAAATATATTTTAATAGAAAAGCGCAGATTTATCTGCGCTTTTTTTATGTAATATATTTTTGAATTATATTGATTAAACTTGGTTAGACCTTATTTTTCGAAAACTATATTATTTTATAATTTACTTTCAATTCTATCAATTGTTAAAACATTAAATTGATCGTTTGACCATTTGTAAAGAGGTTTTTTATTTTTGACAATAAAAAAAGCAGGGAATTTCAAACCAGCTGTTAAGGCTAAGGAGTCAGCATTTTTTGCCATTCTTATAGGGAAATCTCCATTTATTTCTTTTTTATAGTTTTCTATATAATTTTCATTTCTAGCACAAACAATAAATTCTATTTTTAAGTTTGGATTTCTCTTATGTATCTTTTTTAAAGTTTTGATAGATTCGAAACAAAATGGGCAATTCGGAATTGTTGCCACAGTTAAACCATCGAATTTAAAATCGGCTGGAGAATAATTAATTATTATCTTTTCGCCAGGTAGAATTGAGAAATCTCCTTCGTAAATCGGGTGAAGTGCAAATCCTAAACCAAAAGGTAATGTTGCAGTTAAAAAAACACTCAGATACTTTATTAGTTTATTTTTAAAATTTATTTTAGTAAGTTGAAAACCCAATAACCCCCCACATAGTATTGTAAAGATATAAGGAATTATTTTTGAAATAGTCCAACTAGTTCCCATACTTAATGCAAGATTTTCAATTTTACTGAAAAGTATTATAGACAAAAAAGAAAGTAGTAAATTTTTTATTTCTGTAATTTTCATAATTTAATTCTTTTTAAGCCATCCTCTTTTTTTAAAATAGAAAATTAGAAGTATCGCTAAAGTTACCATTCCGCCTATAGCAATAAAATAACCGTATTTTGTCTCTAATTCAGGCATGTTTTTAAAGTTCATTCCATAAACACCAACAATAAAAGTCAATGGAATAAATATAGCAGAAACGATTGTTAAAAGTTTCATTATTTCATTCATTTTTTGACCTTGAATAGCGTAATATAGATTGGTCATTCCATCTAATATTTGCTTGTTATTATCGATTTCTTCTAAGACAGAGAAACAATGTTCTCTCAAACCTAAAAAATAATAATGATTTTCTTTGTCTATAAGTTGACTTTGAGATTTTTCAAGTTGTGAAGTAGCTTCTTTTAGAGGGATAACTATTTTTCTGAGTTCACTCAATTTTCTTTTTTGAAGTTCAACTAATTTCAAAGTGTCACTTGAAGAATTATGAAGAAGTCTAGTCTCTAATTCTGATATTGTTTCTGTGATATTTTCAAGTACTTCAAAGTAATTGTCAATAATTGCTTCAAGCATTCTAAAAAGCAAGAAATCAGGACCTTTCGTTCTTATTTTTCCTCTCTTTTTTTCGATTCGTTCTCTTACATCAGGGAAATGGTCTGAACTTTTAGGTTGAAATGAAATTAAATAATGGTTTCCAAGGATGAAGCTTATTTGTTCTTGTTCAAGTACAAAAACGTTGTTTTCATCTGGTAAAGCCGATCGAATAGAGAAGAATAAATAATTTGGATACTCTTCTAATTTTGGTCTATGTTTTTCTCTGAAAATATCTTCAACCGAAAGTTTGTCAATATGAAGTGAATCACACAGTTTTTCAATTTCAGTTTTGTCGTCAATCGAATGGAAATTTAACCAAACAACTTTATCTTTTTGAATTTCAGTTGATACAAATTCTGTTGCGAAATAGGATGGAGTATTCTTAGAGATGAGAAAAAAGTCGTTATCGTATTTGTAGATTTGACAAATAGAATTTTTAGTATTGTTCATTTTACAAGTGTTTCATTAAGTATTTGTATAATTCTACCATGCACATAATATCATATTTTGCTACTATTTCATCTGGTGAATGAACATTATTTTCAGCAGCACCAATAAAGCACCAATCAAAGGGTAAATCAGATTTTTGAAGAACTCCTCCATCACTTCCGCCTGCAGATTCTACTTCTAATTGAAATTTGATACCAGATTCTTTTGCCAATTCAATTATTCGGTTCAAATACGACCTTCTTGGTAAACCACTATCTCTCATTGAAATAGCGACTCCTTTTCCATGAGGGACACCATCTGTAACCCACGTAATATCAGAAATTAATGCTTTGTGAACACCGTAGTTTTCTAATAGAAATTTACCACAAAAGCCAACTGAATTACCTCCATGTTCTTCGTAAGTCGAAAAAACGATAGCGCCATTTTCTAATGTTTCAGCCACTTTTAAAGCGTTCCAAACACCTAGTCGATTATCCATATACGGTGATTGAATATAGTCATCCGTTTCTCTAAAGTTAGGTTTGAATGTCAGGATAGTTCCTCTTTCAATTTCTCTATCGTAAACATATTGAAGTTCTTTGTATCCATCGTGGTCTTCTATCACCATTAATTCAGTTTCAATTTCACCTTGACTGTCAGTCCCAACAAGTTGAATCCCATCGAGTGTAATTGGTCCGCCAATCTTGATTAAGTTTTTATCATATCCAACTGTGAATCCGATACTATCCATGTGAGCAAAAATCGCTGTAGTAGGTTTACCAAAAACAAGAATTAATGTATCTTGGAAATTTTCACCAAAGAACAGTTGAGGTTCTACAGTCCAATTTGATTTGTTATTTTCTACATAATTGATAATGAAGTCTCTAACTCGACTTTCATCTCCTGATGCTCCTCTGATTTCAGTTAATTCTTTTAAAAGTTTCATATTCAATATATTCCTTTGATTGTTATTTCGATAGATTTTAAATCTTTCAATTCGTTTTTCAGTATTTCTTTTTGCTGCAGAGGTAAAGCTACAGTTAATTCACAATTTAATTCGAAATGTTGACGCGATATTTCTAATTGGTGCTGTTTTACAAAACTCATAACAGAAGGCATATCAGAGTAATCAAATTGAAGATTCACCCATTCAAAGACTTCTTTCTCTATGATTTCTCCAAATTCTATTGCTTCTTTTGCAGCTGTTCTATAAGCTTGAATTAAACCTCCAACACCTAATTTTGTACCGCCATAATAGCGAATAACTCCTATTAAAACGTTGCTTAAATCAAACGATTGAATTTGTCCTAATATTGGGGCACCAGCCGAATTATTTGGTTCGCCATCATCATTCGCTCTATAAATATCTTGATTTACACCAAAACGATAAGCATAACAGAGATGTCTTGCTTGATGGTTCTGCTTTTTCCATGTTTCAATATAAACTTTTGCTTCTTCTTCATTGTAACAAGCGACTGCATATCCAATGAATTTAGAACCTTTTTCTTTGTAAAGTCCCTCAGAAAGTTCTGACATTGTTCGATATGTAGATTTTGTTTTAATGGATTTCAGATTATAAATTACAAATTACAGATTTTAGATATTAATCGAGTTTAAAATTAGCAATAATTTCAATTTGTAATCTGTAATCTGTAATCTAATAATTTACCTATCTTTGCGAAAAAAATTAATAAAATGACAGAAGAAATTAAAGCCGTAAGTTACTGCGTAGGAATGAGTATCGCAGATAGTTTGTTACAACAAGAATTAAATGGAATTTCTCCAGAAATAGTAGCAGATGCAATTAAAGATATTTTTGGTGGTGTTCAAGCTCAATATACGCCAACTGAAGCGAATGAAATTATTCAATCGTATTTAAACAAAGTGGGTGAAACTAAATTTGCTGAAATCAAAGAAGAGGGAGAAGCGTTTTTAGCGACTAATAAATCAAAAGAAGGTATTCAAACAACTTCAACTGGACTTCAATATGAAGTAGTTACTGAAGGGAATGGTAAAAAACCATCTGCTCAAGATACAGTGAAAGTTCATTATCATGGAACATTAATCGATGGAACAATTTTCGATAGTTCAGTTCAAAGAGGTGAACCAGCTACATTTGGAGTACACCAAGTGATTCCAGGATGGACTGAAGCATTGCAATTAATGTCAGCAGGTTCTAAATATAGATTATACATACCT
This sequence comes from Chryseobacterium gleum, assembly GCA_945902775.1. GTDB lineage: Bacteria > Bacteroidota > Bacteroidia > Flavobacteriales_D > Crocinitomicaceae > CAIUKX01. The sequence continues at coordinate 21,693 of CAMDMY010000031.1, forward strand.
CAAAACTTAGCATATGGTGCGCATCCTCATCCAGGTGGAGCAATTAAACCATTTATGGCTTTGATTTTTGATGTTGAATTATTAGAAGTTCTTTAAGGATGAAAAGAATAGTTTATTTCGCTTTACCAATGGCATTTTTAATGTCGTGTGGTGATAAAAAAGCAGAAGGTGAAGTAGTAAAATTAGATACTTTCAAAGATAAATTGTCATATGCATTAGGTGCAGAGCATTCTAAAATGGTGACAGAATCGGGAGATCCTAATTTGGCTAAATTGAATTTCGATAAAATCGTTGAAGGTTTTGAAGAAGGATTAAAAAATCCAACTGCTTTTGGTGAAGAGTGTAAGAATACCATTAAAAAATTATATGGTCCTTATGGTCAAGATTTTGATACAACTTATTTACAAGCAGGATGTGTTTGTATTGGTAAAACTGTAGGTTCAGTTTTTACAGATGGTTGGAAGAAAAAAGGAGCATTGGATAAAATCGATTTAGCAATGGTTAAAATTGGTTTTAAACAAGGTTTAATCAAAGCAGATACACTTCTTGATTTTCAATTACGTTCTAAAATTGTAAACGATTTCGTTATCGATTTGAACCGTAAAAATGGATCAAAAATGATGACTTCAGCTAAAAAGCTTCCAAATGTTCAAGTGTTACCAAACGGTATGATTATTCAAACACTTCAAGCGGGGACAGGTGGTTCGCCAACTTCTGCAGATGACGTTAAAGCGGATTACATTTTAACAAGTGCACAAGGAGATACATTAGAAAGTTCATTTCAGTATAAAAAACAAGCAGGTAAAGAAATTCCAGCTTTCAATTTAGCAGGTGTTATCCAGGGATGGACTCAAGGTTTTCCTTATTTGAAAAAAGGAGGGAAGTACAGATTGTTCATTCCAGGTGAATTAGCTTACGGAGAGCAAAAAGGGTTTGAATCTTTGTGTTTTTACATTGAATTCCACGATTTTGGAAAAGCAGGTACATTGGTAAAACCTCAACCGCAGCAACCTCAACAAGGAATGTGATTTTTTCAAAATTGAAAATTGAAAAATGGGTAATTGATAATTTTCAATTGCCCATTTTTAATTTTATGTAATTAAAAGTAAATTACTGATATTTAGTAAGGTAATCCTTGTACAAATTATAAGTATATTCCTTTAATCCCTTTTCTTTTATTTGATTTTTGTCATTTTTGAATAAATGTAAAAATGGAATTTCATCGGGATATCCATTGTACATACTATAATAAAGACAACAAGCTAAAATAAATTGCATTCTTTTATTAGGGTGATGACCTCCGATTTGTAAATTTTCATTTGGGTATTTTTTAATAAACTCTTTTACAATATAAGCAATTGGTACATTGATTAAATTTGAATCTATTTGTTTTAAATTTACAAATCGTTGGTATATGATGTTGTATAAAGAATCAAGATTAATATTCGAGTTATTATCTGACATTGAATAAATTACAGCATAAGGTTCTAGCCAATATATTTGATTTGAGTAATTTTTAGTTAGACTATCTAATCTGTAAAAATCGTTAAGTGTTTTTTTAAAAAACTTTGTAGAATCTAGAACTGTCATAGGTGTTTCTTGAAATAATACCTTCTTGAAATTATTGGATATTATATAGGATGGTGTTGCTGCTAATTCAATTTTATTTGTTGTACTAGCTGAAGAGCCGAAAAAGTTTTCTTTAAATGGAGGGAGCGTTCTTACATGAGAATTTAAACTACTTCCATTACATGCAACATCATCAATAATATTTTTTTTAGTTTGATTATTTAATATTTTTTGTAGAATTTCTAGTGTGTGGTTTTTATCATATTTAACCATACTATTTCCAACAAATAGAGTGGAATCTTGACTAAAACTATTTGTTGTAATTAAAGATACAATAAGATATAAAATATATTTTTTCATTATTTTTTTTGGTTAGTAATTTTTTTTAATTGATTTGAATCCACAATTTTCAATTGCCCATTTTTAATTTAATAAATTAATTATCTTCCTCTTCACTATTTTTTTCATATTGATTTTATTTTTATGCAAATGTAAACAATTATTACATGCTACATCATCAATGATATTTTTTTTAGTTTTATTATTTAATTATTCTCTGTAGAATTTCTAGTGTGTGGTTTTTATCATATTTAACCATACTATTCCCAACAAATAGAGTGGAATCCTGACTAAAACTATTTATTGTATTTAAAATTACAATAAGATATAAAATATATTTTTTCATTATTTTTTTTGTGGTTAGTATTTTTTTAAAATTGATTTGAATTCACAAATGTCCATAGTCCATTTTTAATTAGATAAATTAATTTTCTTCTTCCTCCTCAGTTGGTTCTTCTTTGATTTTTCCAATAGGGAAGAAAAATGTAATTCGATAAATTACAGGTATGTAACCAGCTATTTCACCAGTTGCTGAATTCGTTTTCTTCATCATATAGCTTGATCTAAAGGGGCTATTTTGTTGATTAATAGCATCGTAAAAAATTCCTGCATTGATTCGAATGAAATTTTTGTATTCTTTCGAAAAGCCAGCACCTAAAAATAAAGTTGAAGCAAAATAATTAGATCCATCGATTAATCCATAAGAATTTACAGGTGTTTTAAACAATTCGTATTCTATTCCTGCAAAAACTGTATTACCGTATCTAGCATGCAGAAAACCTCCAAATCCATTTGTGGTAGTTGAAAAAGTTGGTGACCCAGTCATTGAAGACCAATTTTTAATGATTCTTAGTGACGGACCAATTATAATGTTTTCGTTTACTTTAAAACCAAATTTCAATCCTAAACTATATGCACCACCATTTGTAGATGCACTTGCAAATCCTTCTACACCAATTTCTGGTCGTCCGCTTTCTTGTGAAAATAAAGAGTTTGGAATAATACTGCTAATGAATAAAAGAATAAGTAAAGTTTTCATTTTTCTTTTTTTTTGACAAATGTAAACAATTCAGTTCTTATCTTTTTGTTAAAATTAACTTTTGGAATCGCTTTTATTTACGCCGAGTAGAAAGTATCTTTGTTCAAAATAAGCGATTATGCAACTATTAGACGGTAAATTAACATCAGAAGAGATTAAGAAAGAGCTAGCGGAAGCAGTTTTAGAACGCAAAAAGAATGGAAAGAAAATCCCACACTTAGCAGCAATCTTAGTTGGAAATGATGGAGGGTCTATGACGTATGTTAATGCAAAAGTAAAAGCTTGCGAATTAATCGGATTTGAAAGTACATTGATCAAATACGATGAATCTGTTTCTGAAGAAATATTACTAGATAAAGTAAGGGTATTAAATGAAGATAAAAGCGTAGATGGTTTTATTGTTCAATTACCGTTACCAAAACACATTAATGAATTAAGAGTAACGCAAGCGATTGATCCTAAGAAAGATGTGGATGGTTTTCATCCAGTAAATCTTGGGAATATGATCTTAAATATTCCAAGTTTTTTACCAGCAACACCAGCGGGAATCGTTGAACTTTTAAAGAGAAATAAAATAGAAACTGAAGGTAAAAATTGTGTTATCATCGGAAGAAGCAATATCGTTGGTTTGCCCTTAAGTATTTTATTAGCGCAAAATTCAAACCCAGGAAACTGTACAGTAACGCTAACTCACAGTAAAACCAAAAATCTTAAAGAAATTTGTTTGACTGCAGATATATTAATAGCAGCTATTGGAAAACCAGGCTTTGTTAAAGCGGATATGGTTAAAAATGGTGCAACGGTAATTGACGTTGGAACAACAAGAATAATTGACGATTCAAGAGCAAGAGGTTGGTATTTGTCAGGTGATGTTGATTTCGAAAATGTAGCATCAAAATGTTCTTTTATCACTCCTGTACCAGGTGGAGTAGGACCAATGACAATCGCTTCGTTGATGATTAATACGTTGAAAGCGATGGAGTTGAAAGGGAAATAGATTGATGTTTGATTTTTAATGTTGGATGTTTGATTTGAAGAGTAATAAAATTAAGTTATGTCAGAATTGAGTTTTAATGAAATTTTACACACTCTTAAAGCTAAAATTTTAAGACTTAGTTTATTTGATAAACTTTCATTATTGATTTCATTTTTAATTTTATTTTGCTCTATTTTTTTACCCAGTTTTGAATTTTGTCCAAATCAAAATATAAGATTGATTAAAGTTGATTGTGAAGTTTGTGGAAACAGGCATAATTTACAATATTGCTATGAAAATATTTTTTATTGGATATTATTCGGAAATATTGTTTTAATAAATTTTTTCAGTTTTAATATAGTTTCAAAGAATGATAGTAAGTATATGTATTCTTTGATTGTGATTTTAGTTTTATTACTTTTTTATCTAAACATGTTTATATCTGCAGGATGGGGGAATCCTCACGGTATAATTTCAAAAATTGGTTTTTATTTATTATTAATTTCGGCTTTTATGATAACATCTATTAGTTTGAAAATCAATAATAAAAAGTTTGATTAATTCATCATCAAAAATTAAACATTCAATATTCAAGATCATTTTACAGTCGGTCTAAGTTCGTTTTCACTCCATCAACTAAAGAATAGCAAGAGAGTTTATCTTTAAAAGCGGAAGATTTGAAAATTGATTTATTCAATAACATTCTAGCGCATTCTTGAATACCTTCAACAATAGAAGGGTGAGGGTGAATTAATTCTGCTAGAGTTTCTATAGATGCATTCATTTTCATTAATAAAGCAACACCTTGAATAGCAGTTGAAGCGTGTTCACCGATAACTCGCATACCTAAAATTTTCATTTCAGAATCGTTCGTTACGATAATTTTGAAGAAACCTTGTGTTTGTCTCATAGCGATTGCTCTGGCGATGACAGAATAGTCAACTTTTACGACTTTTACTGGTATATTGTGTTCTATGCAATACTGTTCGTTCATTCCAACTGAAGCAACTTCGGGCTGTAAGAACATGATAGTACAAATGTTATCGTAACTTAAAGCTGGTTTATTTACTGTAAATGCTTTTTCAACTGCATGCCTTCCTTCAATTTCTCCTACATTTACTAATGCAATTCTTCCTGAAACATCACCCACCGCATAGATGTTAGGGATATTTGTTTTGGTGTCTTCGTCGCCGATATGAAGCCCTCTTTTAGACATTAATACACTTGCATTTTCAAGTCCAAGTGTTTCAACATTTGGTACTCGTCCAACAGAAAGTAATGCTTTTTCCACTCGAATAACTTCTCTTGTTCCATCTGGATAAGAAAGCTCATATTCCACTTCATTACCAATGGTAATCATTCTTTCAAGTTGGGCATTGTGATGAATAACAACCCCTTTCTTTTCGAGATTTTCCGCTACTAAATTTGAAACATCTTCATCTTCAAATGGTAGAATTCTATCCTGTCTATCAATAATATACACTTTTGTTTTACCAAAATTTGAAAACATCGTTGCATATTCACAACCAATTACACCGGCACCAACAATTACAAGACTTTTAGGATAGTCTTCAATGTGTTCGATGGTATCACTAGTTAATATTGTTTTATGATCACAGATAATATTAGGAACCATTCGAGGTCGACTTCCTGTTGCAACTATAATAATTTCGCCAGATACTATTTTTTTTGTTCCCTCATGAGTAATTTCAATTTCATTTTTAGAAATAAATTTACCGTCACCCCTTTCATAATGCAAGAGTTTGTGCATTGATTCAGTTTGTAAGAGTTTAATATGAGAAGAATATTGAAATTTACGTTCAAATACCGCTTCATCTATTGTTTTTCGGACATCCTGCCAAGTGATTTCGAATGGGGTTCTACCTTTGGTTACAATTGTTTCATTTACATTTGCTATTCTAGAAGATAGTTCCCAAAGTGTTTTTGAAGATAAAGCGCCATTGTATACACCAGCTCCGCCAATACGATTTCTTTCGATTATACATACTTTTTTACCGAAATCAATGCCTCTCATTGCTGCCGCATAACCTGCAGGACCGCCACCAATAACAATTAAATCAAACTTGTCCATGAAATGTGTAAATTTGCTACAAATATAACAAACTATCCTTGAAAATTTTGATTATAAAATTGATTTTCAGGGTTCATAAATTCAATTAAAATGAAATATCAATCAGATATTGATAAGGCGATTGTAAATAAGAAAGAGATAGAAAAGTCTTTACAAAGGTTTAAAAAAAAGAAACCAAAATTTGTAGATGAACTTTTTGAAGACTTACACAATAAAGCATTTAAATCGATTGACTGTTTGAGTTGTGCAAATTGCTGTAAAACAACAAGTCCAATTTTTAGAGATGTGGATATAAAGCGAATTGCGAAACGTTTTAGAGTGAACGAAATGCAATTTATTTCAACCTATTTACGCATGGATGAAGATAGAGATTATGTTCTTAAAACTTCACCATGCACTTTTCTAGGTGCTGATAATAAATGTGATATATACGAAGACCGTCCTTTAGCTTGTCGTGAATACCCCCATACAAATAGGAAAAACATGTCTCAAATTTTAGATTTGACTCTTAAGAATTCTGAAATATGTCCTGCAGTTGCTAGAATTGTTGAGGAAATTAAAGAAAAACACCCTTAATGTTAAACGGTTTTATTTAAAAAAATACATTTTCATTAGGAAATAATATTTATTTAAAATAATTTAGCTAACAAGTTAATTATGAAACTATTATATGGAAGTAGAAGAAAATAGTACAATTCATTTGGTGAAAAATTACTTTAGAGAATATTTGACTTCGTATAAAACGGAGAAAAATAGGTCGATTGTAATCTCTCATTGTGGTACTTTTTCTCAAGATTTAATTAATAGCTTAGTTGTTCGAAATGAGGAATTAATGAAATGTTCAGGGGATAAAAAAGCAATTGTTAAGCGTGCTTTTTCTATTCTGATTGAAGGTTTACAAAATATTCGAATTCACGGAAGATCTGATGAACAAGGAAATCAATTAAGTTTTTTGATTGTTGCAAAATCAGCAGATCGTTATTGTTTGAATTTCGCAAATTTAGTTGACTATTCAATTATTCAATCGATTGAAAGTCAGATTTATAAGTTGAATTTAATGAATATTGATGAAGTGAAAGAATTATATACTTCTGTTCTAACCGAAAGTGGATTTTCTGAAAAAGGAGGAGCAGGATTAGGTTTCATTACAATGAAAATGAAGTCAAATACCAAATTAAATTATTCGATTTTACCTTTGGATGATAGATTATCCTTGTTTTCGCTAGAGATTTTATTAGAAAGAGAACTATAATCATTTTTAATCTCAGAATTTCTCATTATTTTTGTTTAGAATAATTCTAAATAAATGAAGGCAGAATCTATTTCTAAAAATCAAATTGGTTGTTTGCAGTATTGCTCAAACGAATTGGCGAATAAGAAAAAGTGCTGTAAAAAATATAAAAAGAACGGGGTGTATTGTAAAAAGTGCCCTAAAAAATAAATCAAATTTAGTATCCATTTTATTTTCTTGATATGGCTAAAAAATCAAAATCAGACAGAATTAATGTAGTGTATTCTACTAATCCAAACTTTAGTTACGAAAATGAAGAGGAAGAAGAGTTTGAAACACTTCCTAAAAATCAACAAAAGATCTATGTTTCAATCGACCGTAAGCAAAGAGCAGGTAAAGAAGTTACTTTAGTTGAAGGTTTTATCGGTTCTGATGATGATTTAAAAGAGTTGGGTAAATTACTGAAAACCAAATGTGGCGGTGGAGGTACAGCTAAAGATGGAGAGATTATGATTCAAGGAAATTTCAAGGATAAAATTTTCGATATTTTAGTAAAAGACGGTTTTACTCAAACTAAGAAAAAAGGAGGGAATTGAATTTTCTTACTTTGTTATAAATCTACTTAAATTGGTTTTTTATAGTAAGAAAAACCCTGAAAGGGTTAAATCTATTAACGATGGGTGAAGCCCATCGAGAATAATAAATAACCAAAAAACCCTGAAGGGGATTAATTCTTCTTTGAAGACTTTCAGAAGTTCTATATATACTTTGATTTTTTTTTAAGTATAGCTTTTGTTCTATTTTAAATTTGAAAAAGTCATTCATTTGTCTTAAATTTAGGTAATTAACAATTCGCTCTGAAAAACAATATTTTTTTGTTCAGAATTGTAGATGAAGGTGTTCTAACTTTGTATCATGGCAAACAACGACTCCATATTAGCATTAATAAACTTGATTGATGATCCAGATGAATCAATCTACGAACACGTTCATGATCGTTTATTGAGTTATGGAGCAGAAGCTATTCCTTATTTAGAAACTTCTTGGGAAGATCAAGATTTCGGACTTTTATTTCAAAGCCGAATTGAATCTTTGATTCACGAAATTCAATTTGAAGAAACGAAAAGAAGTTTAAAAGCTTGGAAAGAATCTTCTACAAAAGATTTATTGACAGGCGCAATTGCGGTTGCTAAATATCAATATCCTGGTTTGGATGAAGCGAAAGTTAGGACTCAAATTGAAGAAATTCAAAAGTCAGTTTGGTTAGAGATTAACAACAAACAGACAGCGCTTGAAATCGTTCGAATTATCAATAAAGTGTTTTTTGGAATGTATCATTTTCAAGGGAATGCGAAAACTTTTCATTCTCCTTTAAATTCATACATTAACACTGTTCTTGAAACAAAAAAAGGAAATCCTTTAAGTTTGAGTTTGATTTACAGTATTATAGCTCAAAATTTAAACATACCTATTTACGGTGTAAATCTGCCGAATCATTTTATTCTTGCCTATATGGACGAATATGCTGTAAATCAGTTTCTTCCAGAGAATAATGATTACGGTGTTTTGTTTTACATCAATCCTTTCTCAAAAGGAAGTCTTTTTGGAATTGATGAAATAAAAGAATTTTTAGACGGTATTAACCAACCATATTCAAGAGATTATTTTGAACCTTGTTCAAATACATCTATCATTAAACGCATGTTAACCAATTTAATCGCATCCTTCCAAGAAGTAGGTAACTCCGAAAAAGTGAATGAATTGATTGAATTGCGTGAATTGTTTTACCGTTTTATTATTTTGTCTGTAGGTACAAGGCA
>CAMDMY010000032.1 GCA_945902775.1 Chryseobacterium gleum
GTAGTATATTCAATTAGAGTAATCAGAGAATTAATACAAACCGTTTGAACATCTGTTCCTAAAGCTGAAGTTAATGAAACTGTATTCAATGGTAAAACAGTAATAGTTCCGGTTGAAACAATTGAACCACATCCTCCTGTTAATGTCAAAGTATAATTAAAAACACCAGATTGTGAAGGCGTACCAAAAATCGATACAGAGTTTCCTGACCAAGATCCACTTACTCCACTTGGTAAGCCTGAAAAAGTTGCTCCCGTTGCTCCCGTTGTAGAATATGTAATTGATGTAATTGGTGTATTAATATAAACTGTTTGAGCGTCTGTATTGATAGCTGAGCTTAGGATAACATTATTGTTTGGTACAATTGTAAATGCACCTATTGCTGAAATCATACCGCATCCACCAGTAAATGAGATTGAGTAGTTATGCACGCCTATAACTGAGGTTATTCCTGCAATTGTGACAACATTGCTTGATAAAGAACCTGAAATACCCAAAGGTAAATTATTAAAATTTGCTCCTGTTGCTCCTGTTGTAGCATAGGTAATATCTGTTAAAGGAGTTGAAACACAAACCAACTGAGAATTATTTGTTCCTATTGCTGAAGAAAGTGCTATAGTATTATTGTCTGTAACAGTAATTGTTCCTGAAGAAGTAATTAATCCACATCCCCCAATTAAAGTCACTGTATAATTATATACCCCAGCTGAAGTTGCAGTTCCTGAAATCGTTACAGTGTTTGATGAAAACGAACCGGAAACTCCGTTAGGTAATCCAGAATAAGAAGCTCCTGTTGCATTTGCCGTTGAGTATGTTATCTGCGCAATTGCAGTATTTAAACAAATTGTTTGATTATCTGTTCCAGCAGCAGATGAAAGTGAAATAGTATTAATCGGTTTGATTATTACTGTTACCGGTTTTTTATCAGAACAAGTTGAAATATCAACTGTTTCAATAAAATAAACTCCACTTGTATTTATTGCATTTGGACTTACCAGAGGAGTTGTCCCATCAGGCATAAAATAAGATATTGTTCCACCACCCGTTTCAATAAATGCTGTTGTTAAATCAACTGTTCCTGGTTCACATATAGCAGTTGGATTAGTTACAGCAAGAGATACGGGGCAAGAACAGTTATTTACAGCTACTGTTACTGGAGCTTTTGTAAAACAAGTTCCAATCGTTGCTTTTATATAATATGTTGCTGAAACAGAAATTGCATTTTCACCTACTAAAGGAGTAGTAGTACAAGCAGCGTCAATCCAATAGTTTAATGAAGTTCCTAAAGAAGAACCTGTTGTAACTGATGGATCTGTTAAATCAACTGTTGCTGGCATACAAGCAGATGGTGGATTTGTTATAACTAAAGTAGGTGCTGCATTCACTGTTACAGAACCTGTTGAAGTAACAACCGAACAGCCTCCTATTAAAGTAACAGTATAATTACTTACTCCAACTGAAGTTGGTGTTCCTGAAATTGAAATTGTATTAGCTGAAAATGATCCATTTACACCAATTGGTAAACCCGAGAAATTTGCTCCTGTCGCTCCTGTTGTTGAATACGTAATGGAAGTTAGTGCATCAGTAATACAAATTACTTGTGCATCCGAATTTAAAGCGGTTGTTAAAACCAAAGTATTTGATGGATTAACTGTTATTGTCCCATTAGCAGTAATTGTTCCACAACCACCAGTCAATGTTATTACATAAGGAAATAAACTACTAATTGAAGTTGTTCCAGAAATTGTTACAACATTACCCGACCAATTACCTGAAACTCCAACAGGAAGTCCAGAAAAATTTGCTCCAGTTGCACCCGAAGTTGTATATGTAATATTTGTAATTGGAGTATTTATACAAACAGTTTGATTATCAGATCCTACTAGTGAACTAAATAAAATAGTATTAGTTGTTGAAACGATAATTGTTCCAGTTGTTGAAATTGTACCACAACCTCCTGTTAAATTTACTATATAAGTATAAGTTCCTGCTGAAATTGGTGTACCTGAAATCGTAACTATATTTGCATTCCAGTTTCCTGTTACACCGTTTGGTAAACCTGTAAATGTTGCTCCTGTTGCTCCAACTGTTGAATAGGTAATAGGTATAACCGAATTTGAAATACAAACAGTTTGATTATCTGTAGCCAAAGCAGAAGTTAATGATACCCTATTTAAAGGAGAAACATCAATCGTTCCAGTCGCAGTAATAGAACCACACCCTCCTGTTAATGAAACAGTATAAGTGAAATTACCTGAAACAGATGGAGTTCCTGAAATTGTAACTGTATTACCTGACCAAATACCATTTACACCAGAAGGAAGTCCCGAGAAATTAGCTCCAGTAGCACTTGTTGTTGCATATGTAATATTAGCAATAGTTGAATTTATACAAACTGACTGTGCATTTGTCCCTGAACTTGAAGACAATACGATTGTATTATTAGGATTGATTTGAATTGTGCCAGTTGAAGACACTACTCCACATCCACCCGTTAAATTAACAGAATAAAGAAATGAACCAACTACAGATGGAGTACCAGAAATTGTAACAGTGTTTGCTAACCAAGATCCATTTAGGCCTGCTGGTAATCCTGAAAAAGTAGCACCTATTGCTCCTGTTGTTGTATAAGTAATATTAACTAATGGCGTACTTTCACAAATTGTTTGAGCATCTGTAGATATTGCCGAACTTAAATTAATTGTATTACCAGTAATAATTGTACCAGAACCTAAAACTGGTATATTTCCACAACCACCTGTAAGCGTCACAGTATAAGGATAATTTCCTGCTACAATTGGAGTACCAGTTATTGTTATTTGATTTGCTAACCAATTTCCTGTTACACCATTAGGTAAACCTGAAAAACTTGCTCCTGTAGCTCCTGTAGTTGAATAGGTAATATCCGTTAATAAATTATTTACACATACAGTCTGAGCATCAGTATTTGGTGCAGAAGTTAAAGTCACTGTATTATCTTGTGTCGAGTTTATTGTTCCTGTTTTTGTTATTGAACCACAACCACCCGTCAATGTAATAGTATAATTAAATGTGCCTGAAACTGTTGGCGTTCCTATTATAGTAACTGTATTTGCTGAAAATGAACCTGAAACACCTGTAGGTAAGCCAGAAAAAGAGGCGCCTGTTGCACCAACAGTTGAATAAGTGATAGAACTTAATACAGTATTGTTACAAATCGTTTGATTATCTGATCCTATGCTCGAAGAAAGTGTGATTGTATTATCTGGAGTTACGTTAATAGTTCCTGAAATTGTTGTAACTCCGCACCCTCCTGTTAAAGTAACTGTATATGGAAAAGAACCTGATTGAGAAGGTGTTCCTGATATAGTATACACATTTGCTAACCAATTACCGCTAACTCCAGAAGGTAATCCTGAAACTGTTGCACCTGTTGCACCTACTGTATTATAGTTAATTGAGGTTAAAGTTGTATTTAAACAAATTGTTTGACCATCTGTTCCAACTGCTGAAGATAATGAGATAGTATTAACTGTTGTAATAGTAATTGTCCCGTTAATAGTTACAATTCCACATCCACCGGTCAATGTTGCAGTATAAGGAAAAGTTCCTCCTACGCTTGGATTACCTGAAATTGTGATTGTATTCGCTGACCAATTTCCTGTAACTCCAGTAGGTAATCCAGAAAAAGTTGCTCCTGTTGCCCCAACTGTTGTATAAGTTATTGGAGTGATAACTGTGTTAATACAAAGTGTTTGAGCATCTGTAGACAAAGCTGAAGATAAAGTATATGTATTATTTGGAGTTATAATTAAAGTGCCTGAAATAGTTGTAATCCCACATCCTCCCGTTAGTGTTACTGTATAAGGAAAACTTCCTGAAATTGAAGCTGAACCTGAAATTGTATACACATTTGCAAGCCAATTTCCACTAACTCCAGTTGGTAAACCTGAGGCTATTGCACCGGTTGCTCCAGTTGTAGCATACGTAATACTATTAATCGGAGAATTAATACATTTAGTTTGACCATCTGTTCCTACTGCAGAAGAAAGACTTACTGTATTAATAGGTGTAACAACGATTGTTCCAGTAGTAGTAATCGTTCCACAACCCCCAATTAAAGTAATCGTATAAGGAAAAGTTCCTGCTGCAATAGGGGTTCCTGAGATTGTAAACGTATTAACTGACCATACTCCAGAAGTACCAAGTGGTAAACCTGAGATACTAGCATTTGTTGCACCAGTTGTAGAATAAGTAATATTTGTTAATGCAGAATTATTACAAATTGTTTGAGCATCTGATCCCAAAACTGAAGTAAGTGAAATTGAATTAACTGGTGTAACATTGATTGTTCCATTTTCAGTAATTGTTCCACATCCACCTGTCAATGTAATGATATAAGAAAAATTAGCGGCAACAATTGGAGTACCAGAAATTGTAACTGTATTTCCTAACCAAGATCCTGAAACACCTGAAGGTAAACCAGAAAAACTTGCTCCTGTCGCGCCAGTTGTTGAATAAGTGATTGATATAATTGGTGTGTTAATACAAACCGTTTGAGCATTTGTATTTAAAGCAGATGTAAGTAAAATGGTATTGTTTGGAGAAACTGTTAAAGTTCCTGTTTTAGTTACAACGCCACATCCACCAGTTAAGGTAATTGTGTATGGAAAAACACCTGATATTGAAGATGTACCAGAAATGGTAACCGTATTTGCTGAAAAACTTCCGATAACACCTGATGGTAAACCTGAGAAAGTAGCATCAATTGCTCCTGTTGTTGTATAAGTAATTGCAGTTATAGTTGAATTAATACATACTGTTTGAGCATCAGTACCAACTGCTGAACTTAAATTAATTGAATTAATTGGTGTTACATTAATTGTACCTGTAGTTGTTATTGTTCCACATCCACCTGTTAATGTGATTGTATAAGGGTAAGAACCAGAAGTTGAAGGTGTACCTGAAATGGTAATTGAATTTGCTGACCAATTTCCTGTTACACCAGTTGGTAAACCTGAAAAACTTGATCCTGTTGCTCCAGTTGTTGTGTAAGTTATTGAACTTATTGGAGTATTAATACATACATTTTGAGCATCGGTGCCAATAGTAGAAGCTAAAACAACTGTATTAAACGGATTAACCGTAACTGTACTGTTAACAGTGGTGGTGCATCCATTTATTGTTACAGCATATGATATAGCACTTGATCCTGATGCAACACCTGTTACCATACCTGTAGAAGAATTTACTGTTGCAATTCCAGTTGAAGCACTTGACCAAACACCTCCACCTGTTGCATCTGCCAATTGAGTAGTAGCTGTAGGACAAACAGTTAAAGTTCCTGTAATGTTAGCAACAATAGGCATTGCATATACATTTACTGTTGCTGTAACATTAGTAGTGCAACCACCTGAAGTTACCGTATAAGTTATTAAACTTGTACCTGCAGCAATACCAGTAACAACACCTGTTGAAGAGTTAATTGTTGCAACACTTGTTGCAGCACTTGACCATGTACCTCCTGAAGTTGTATTTGAAAGTGTTGTTGTGGATCCAATACATACATTTGTAACTCCTGTAATTGCAGGAACAACGGGTAGAGCAATCGCAGTAACAGATACAGTTGCCGTATTAGAGCAATTAGCATAATTAGTTTCAGTTAATGTATAAGTATTTGTTTCTGAAACAGTTGGTGTAACAGTAGGTGTTAATGTGGTTGAACCTGTCATGTTTGTAGTAGGTGACCAAGAAAAAGTTGGAGCTACTGTATTTGTTAAATTTAATGTCCAACTATTAATTCGACCTCCAGCTCCAGCATCAGCATAATTATCACCTATTTTAAGTGACCATGTTCCATTTGCGGATCCACACGCTTTACTCGCTGTAATAAAAGTATTAAAAGCAGCTGCTCCTCCAAAAGGAACATAAGTATTTGTAAAAGGTGCTCCTGCAGCTACAATCGATGTGATTAAAGTTGAAGCAGTTGGTGAAAAAGTTGTATTTGTAAAATTATCTCCTGATCCTCCGTTTGATTTCAATAATTGAATTTTATCTCCACATGGATTGAATAAGTAAGCAATTAAATCACTATCACGATTATAAGTAGTATTAATTGAAACCGAAGTGAAATTCCAACCTGTTAACAATCCTGATACAGCAATGTCAGATTGAGCAAAAACACTACCTGTACCAGACCATGCTGAAGCAACACCTCCTTCAGGTATTGAATAAGTTGAACTATTAGTAAATGTTTTTGCAATAGTTGCTGCTCCACCAACTATTCCAGACAAAGTAGCACTTCCTCCTAAACAAAATGGAGTTACACTTGCTACAGTCGGCGTAGGTGAAGGATTGACCGTTATAGTACCAGTACTTGTTACTGTTCCACAACCACCTGTTAATGTGATGGTATAGTTATAAGTACCAACTGCTGAAGGTGTACCTGAAATTGTAATTGCATTAGCTACCCAAGTACCTGAAACACCAATTGGTAAACCTGAAACTGTTGCTCCAGTTGCTGTTGAAGTTGTATAAGTTATAACTGAAATTGGTGAACCAAGACAAATAGATTGTGCATTTGATGGCAATCCAGATGTTAATGTAATTGTATTTGTAGGACTAACTGTTACTTCAACATTATCTGCGTTAGAATTACACCCATTTCCATCTTTAACTGTAGCGGTATAAGTTGTTGTTGAAACAGGATTAGCAGAAGTAGTTGCTAATGAAGGTGTTCCTAAATTTGTTGTTGGGGTCCAACTATATAGTGAAGTAGTATTAAAAAACAGTGTCCAATCTGATAATGTTCCTATATTACCTCCATAATTATCAGTAACTTTTAATGTCCAATTACCATTAATAGCTGATCCTGAAGTAATACCCGTAAAAGCTCCAGCTGGTGCATAATTTGTCCAAAGTGGTCCTTGCGAATTATAACTTAAAGCAATACCTCCAGAAACAACAAAACATGCATTAATAAAGTCTGAGCCATATCCAGAAGTACCAATAGTTGAATAATTTTTTAATGATATAGAAGATCCTCCAGGAGAAGTAAGTTGAACACTCAAATCATGAATATCAGGGTGATCTATATTCATACAAACTTTATTTATTCTTGCTGTTGAATAAGTTGAAGGGGTAATTCCAGAAACAGCTATTGTTGAAGATCCTCCTGTTACTGAATTATCGGGAATTGGCACATCTGTTATATTCGTAAATTCTACTATTCCTGCAGATACTATTGCAGGTGAACTAGCTGATAGTGAGGTTGAAGTTCCAGCACAAATAGCTACATCATTACCTGCATTTATTGTAGGTAATGTATTTACAACAATATCAACAGTATCTTTAAATATACAACCTGAAACTGGGTCATTTGCAGTAACAATATAGGATGTCGAAACTGTTGGAGTAGCGATAGGATTATAAATATTCGATGCACTTAATCCAGCAGTTGGAGTCCAAACGTATGACGCAGTTGGAATATTAATTGTAGTAATTTGTGAACTCAAACCAGAACCAGAACAAATTGCTGCTGGATTTGCTTGAGCTAATAAAGTTGAAGAACCACTATAATTGTAACTTATAACATCATATTCGCATACATCACCTGCATATCCATCAAACATTAAATAAACTGGCGAACCTGGTGCTAATCCCGAAATAGATTCAGAATAAGTACCAGCAACATATGGATTTATTCCTGAGCTAGTTGGGATTTCTCTAAATTGAGTTAAACCTGAATTTAAAGCATCTAAAACTACTAACTGAAGACCACTTGAAGCTCCAGATTTTTTACAGTTTTTCACAGTAAAAGTAATATTCATAGTGGATCCTTGAGGAATTAACTTCAACCAAGAATCGTTATTTATTGCAAAAGGAACTACAGAAGTACTGCCTAAATTTGTACCTGTTGTATCTGCCCCGTCGTAACAATCACTTGTCCATCCAGAATATGAAGAAATATCACATTTATACGGAGCAAGTGCTGGAGATTCTCCTGCTATACCAGTACCATATTCTGATGGTGCATTGACTCCAAAAATTAAACTAGCATCTACAAAGGTACCTGCACCACCTGATAAGGCACTTGTAACACATATTTGCCAGGTTCCATTCCCAGTTCTAGCATTGTTATTTACATTACAAAAATCAAAACTTAAATCACTCGTTCTAAAATTACCCGTAAAAGGAGCCGTTCCAGAATTTAAAGATAAAGGAGAATTTATTTGTGTTATTACAGTATTTGTGAAGTTTGCTCCTGTATATGTTCCATAAGCCCCATAAACGATTGTAAAAGTTGTATTGTCTGGAGATTTAATCGTAACATTAATTTTCGCCATATTTGGATGGTTAATATTTAATACTACAGATTGCAAACCTAAATCATGATTTAAATTTCCAGATAAACCAGAAACTACTACATTTTTACATACTGATCCGCCACTTGTGAAAGATGAAGAACCTATAGTTGTTGAATAAGTCTGGGAATTAACTTTGATCACAAAAGTGAAAAGTGAAAAAAGTAAAATTGAAATTTGTTTTAATAAACTTTTCATCGTGAAATTTTATCTTTATAAAATTCTTAATTATCTTAAATTTTGCTGATTTTCTCTGTTAAGAATTTCAAATTTTGCCGCTAATTTTGAATCAAAAGGCTTAACAATTGTTACTATTTCAGCTAATCGATTTTCTGAAGTACATCTATCTTCAAGTGAATGCGCTATAAAAGAAATAATATCTTCCTTCTGTTTTTCTAATTTGACAACATAGCTTTCTTTTTGATTAACTGTCAAATTTTGATTATTAGAACTATTCAGGAAATTCATATATAATTCAACCCTTCTTTCAAGTTCAATTAATAAACTTGTTGTCATTTCTTGAGTTTCAGATGGCTTATTTTCTATAGTAGAATTTGATTGAGCATTCACTGAAAAACTTAAAAAAAGTAGAACTAAAACCCAAACAATCGGTTTCACTTTAAATACCTTCTTACAAGAATTGATTGATTTTAATTTAAGTGATTTATTCACAGAAAAGAGTGATTGTCTTTTAAATACAAAACTGTCTAACTTCATTTTTTAAATTCTAAAATATAAAAATACTAAATCACATTAAATCGATTGTTTTAAACGATTTATTTATTTAGAAATAAAGAAAATAAAATTTTATTATGGAGCTATTGGAGAGAAATTGATTATTTAAAATCTTGCTCAATAATAAAATTTTACCATTTTACTAGTTTATGCTTTGTAGTTGTCTATAGTTTATAATCTGTTTTTTAACCGACTATTGTACAAATTAAATCAATCAAAAGAATATAAACAGTATTTTTCACTTGAAGAATGGAGTTGATTCATGAATCTAATCGAAAGTGGTTAATGGTTGATTCAATACAAAATTCAATATGCTTAAAATCAGATAGTTATAATTAAAAAGATAACTAAAAAATTATCCATAATTAAAACTTTAAACTTAATAAAAATCTAACCTTTCACCCAATTAATTCCTTTTTTCAGTGAATTAAGAGTGAAAAACTCTTTGGAATCTTCTTCAACTCTTTTATTGTATTCCCAACTTGCATTAGCTGGTAAACTCATTAAAATAGACTCTGTTCTGCCTCCAGAAAGTAACCCGAATTTAGTCCCTCTATCATTTACAAGATTGAATTCTACATATCTTCCACGACGCAAATTGCGCCATTCAATCTCTTGATTAGTAAATTCTTTGTTTCTTCCTAATTCAGCTTGTTGATTATACAATACCGTAAAATTATCTCCTAAGTCCATAGCAAATTCCAAAAGCTGGTCTTTCGATATTCCCGCATCATTAGATTGATGATCGTAAAATACACCACCTATTCCTCTCGTTTCTTGTCTGTGAGGAATATAAAAATAATCATCTGCCCAATTTTTAAACTTTTCGTAAAAATCAGGATGATACTTATCGCAAATCGCTTTTAAGCCTTGATGAAATAATTTCGCTTGTTCAGGTATTACATAATGTGGTGTTAAATCAATTCCTCCTCCAAACCAAAATGTCCCATCGCTTAATTCAAAGTATCTGACATTCATATGAATAATAGGGACGTGAGGATTAATAGGATGTAATACAATTGAAACGCCTGTTGCGAAAAATTCATCACCATCTAATCCAAGTTGCTTTTTCATGATGTCAGAAACTGGTCCATGAACAGCAGAAAATGCAACTCCGCCTTTTTCTATTAAGTTCCCATTTCGAATGATTTTAGTCTTGCCTCCACCACCTTCTTCTCGCTCCCATTCATCTTCTATGAATTTAGAAACTCCATCTATACTTTCTAATCGCTCACAAATACGAGATTGAAGCGCCTTCATTTGTTCAGCAATAAACTCTTTAGTCATTCGTTTCGGTCAATTTTATAATTTCGAAATTTTCTTGTCTTAAAATAAAAGCATTTTTATTTTCAAAGCCATTACCTGCTCCCTTTTGAACCAAATTGAAATTACTCATTACGCCAGCTGATGGATCTTTATCTAGCAAGTATTTTACCCCAAAATAAATTAATACATCAAATCCTTGAACTGACATTTTCGTCATGTCAGCATTAAATGTTCTTCTGTATGTTTTATTCAGATTTTTAGTTGCTTCATACGTATAATTAAAATCATTAGGTGCAGAAAAATGAAAATTGTATTTATTCTTATACGCTCCGTTAATATCATCAAAATTTTGCCATTCTTTTGTCCCGAAAACAGTAATATCTCCTGAAACATTTTTAGAAGATGCAATTAATGTATTCATAAATATTTTTGATGTTGCTTCATCGGTTGACGGAATAATAAAAGTAGAATTTACACCTTTTTTTACATATGTCTTAAAATCTTTCATTGTTGATTCGATCAGCTTTTGGCGTGTCCCGTTATAGGGTAAACTTAAATATGCAGCTCTAAAACACTCATATAGAGCTACATCCTTTTCTTGAACTGGTTTTACTAATACTAATTGTTCTTTCAGATTTCGATTCAATAAATAAGACGCCGCACCTTCAATTAATGTAATATCTGATGGTATCGCTGCATATGCAAATTGATTTTCCTTCAAAATATCTGTGTTTGCTGATACAGGGCAGATAAACTTCACTTTTTTATCCTTACACCATTTTGCAACTATACCCATTTTATCGGGAAACAATGGACCTATAACCATATCCATTGAAGCAAATTCAGGCTTCTTCAAAACATTTTTAATCGTAATAGAATCATTTTGAGAGTCATATACATATACCTTTGCTTTAAGACCTAATTTACTTAAAGAATCAATTGCTAATTGAGCTCCCATATAAAATTCAGTGGATAAATCAGATACATATTGAGAATAGCCTTGACCTTTATCTAAAAAAAACGGTAAAATTATGGCGATATTATATTCGTCTTTCTTTCTGTAAAGAAGAGTTGAATCAACTTTTTTGACTTCTATTTCTTTCACTTCTCTAATTTCAACTTTTTGAAGTTTTTCTTTTTTTACAGGTATTTTAATAATATCTCCAGGTTTAATTCGGTTATGTTTCAATCCACTAACTGCTTGAATATCTTCAACGGGTACCATAAATCTCTTAGAGATACTATACATCGTTTCATGTTCTAAAACAACATGATCAATAATTGTATCTGAAAAGACGATTCTAGGTGTCGGATTTATAGGTGGTGTAGGAATGTAATCAACTGAAACTGGAATAATTAATTCTTGTCCTTTTTTAACGCCATTTTGAGCTGATGGATTTGCATTAATAATTTGTTCAATCGTTACATTGTACTTTTTTGAAATACCATACAATGTTTCTTGCGCTTGAACAGTATGTTTTACTTCTGATTTAATTCCTGGTTTTGATTTATCAGAAGTAAGATTTCCGACAACTGGAATCAATAATTTTTGTCCATCCTTTATACCATTTTCTACACCTGGGTTAGTTGCAATAATATCATCAACAGGAACATTATATAAGGTATGAATCCCCCAAAGAGAATTTCCTGTTTGAACTATATGAACGTAATATTTCTTTCCCTCTTTTATTTCAATTTCAGCATCCTTTGGTTGCGCTAAAAGCGGAACACTCCAAAGTAAAAAAACAATTATCGCCCAATTTTTCATCCTATCCTCTATTAATCTTTATTTACAATAAAATACAATTACCAAACACGCAGAAGGTCAAGACGAATCTTGACCTCTATCTATTTTTATCAATATGGGAAATTCGTTCGATATTTTGTAGTGACAGGGCATGCCCTATCCCTACAAAATATCAAAGGGCTATTCCCATTCAATCGTTGCTGGTGGCTTAGAACTAATATCGTAAGTCACACGATTTATTCCACGAACTTGATTGATAATTTTATTTGAAATTTTCGCTAAAAACTCATATGGTAAATGACACCAATCAGCTGTCATGCCATCAGTTGAACTAACAGCTCTTAAAGCAACTGCATTTTCATACGTTCTTTCATCTCCCATTACACCAACAGATTGTACAGGCAAGAAAATCGCTCCAGCTTGCCAAACATCGTTGTACAGACCATCTTCTTTAAGACCAGAAATAAAAATATGATCTACCTCTTGTAAAATACGTACTTTCTCTGCTGTTACTTCTCCTAAGATACGAATTCCCAAACCTGGTCCAGGAAAAGGGTGCCTTCCTAAAATCAAAGGATCAATACCCATTGATTTACCAACTCTTCTTACTTCATCCTTGAATAATAAACGCAATGGTTCAACAACTTGTAATTTCATATAATCAGGTAAACCTCCTACATTATGGTGAGATTTAATTGTTTGTGATGGCCCACCAGAGAAAGAAATTGATTCAATAACATCAGGATAAATTGTCCCCTGACCTAACCATTTAGCATCTGTCACTAATTTTGACTCTTCATCAAAAACATCAATAAAAACTTTACCGATTGCTTTTCTTTTTAATTCGGGATCAGTCAATCCACTTAAAGCTGAATAAAATTTTTCAGAAGCATCTACCCCTTTCACATTCAATCCCATTCCTTTATAAGAATCTAAAACTGACTGATATTCATTTTTACGTAATAAACCGTTATCAACAAAAATACAATGTAAGTTCTCTCCTATTGCTTTGTGTAATAAAACAGCTGCAACAGAAGAATCAACTCCTCCTGATAATCCTAAAATAACTTTATCAGTACCTATTTTTGCTTTTAAATCATTTACAGTAGAATCTACAAATGAATCTGGTGTCCAATTTTGAGAACAACCACAAATATCAACGATGTAGTTTTTCAATAAAATGGAACCTTCCAAAGAATGATATACTTCTGGGTGAAATTGAATCCCAAATGTTTGCTCTCCTTCAACATGATATCCAGCGATTTCAACATCTTCAGTACTAGCAATAATTTTATAATTTGAAGGTATTTTCTTAACTGTATCTCCGTGCGACATCCAAACTTGAGAACCTAAAGACATTCCTTTCGTCAAAACATTTGAATGATCAACATGTGTTAAATTTGCTCTACCATACTCTCTTGTATTTGAAGGCAAAACTTCTCCTCCAAAATTATGAGATAAATATTGAGCTCCAAAACACAATCCTAACAAAGGAAACTTACCTTTAATTTCACTTAAATCAGGCTTAGGAGCTTGTTCATCTCTCACTGAGAATGGACTACCTGAAAGAATAACCCCCTTTATAGAGTCATTCAATTCTGGACACTTGTTCCAAGGATGAATTTCACAATAAACATTTAATTCTCTCACACGACGAGCAATCAATTGCGTGTATTGCGAGCCAAAATCTAGTATAAGTATCATTTCTTTCATTTTGCAAAGATAGTTTTTTTATACTTAGTGACAATTAGAAATTATAAAATAAGACATTAAATACTTAGATCATAGACAATAGACTAAATACGAACTATTAAATAAGAGATTTTAATCGTTGAACATAAGTCTAAAATCGAAGCGATCTTGAGTCTAAATATCTTGAGTCTAAACAAGTCATTCTGTCAGAAAACAGAAATTGGAACAATTTTCGATGAATGCAGGACAATTAACACAAAAGAACGAGTGTACTTTCAGAAATAAAGTTATTTTTGAATTCTCAAAATGACCAAGAAATTATGATACAGGGATTATTAAAAAAAATATTCGGAGATAAATCGGCAAAAGACCGTAAAGATTACCAACCTATCATCGATCAAACAATAGAATTCGGATCTCTATTCATTTCATTATCAGACGATGAATTAAGAGCTAAAACGAATTATTTCCAAAATTTAGTTAAAGAAGGGACTCAATCTCTTGAAAATGAAATTCAAGAATTGAACAATGAAGCAAATAATCCTGAAACAGTTGTATTTGATAAAGAAGCGATTTTTGAAAAAATTGATAAGCTTACAAAAGCAGTTGATGATAAAATTGAAGAAATTTTAGAAGGAATTTTACCTGAAGCTTTTGCAGTTATCAAAGAAACATCTAGAAGATGGGCAGAAAATGGTCAATTAACTGTTACTGCTCAACAATTTGACAAAGATTTAGCTGCTAAAAAAGATGGAATCACTATTGAAGATAATAAAGCTATTTGGCATAACAAATGGACTGCTGCTGGAGCGCCTGTAGAATGGAAAATGGTTCACTACGATGTTCAGTTGATGGGTGGAGCTGTCTTACACAGAGGTAATATCGCTGAGATGCAAACAGGAGAAGGTAAAACATTAGTTGCTACACTTCCCGTATATTTAAATGCACTTGCTGGAAAAGGCGTTCACTTAGTAACTGTAAATGATTATCTAGCAAAACGTGACTCTGAATGGATGGGACCATTGTATCAATTCCATGGACTTGTTGTAGACTGTATCGATAAGCACAGACCTAATTCGCCTGAAAGAAGAAAAGCTTACCTTGCTGATATTACTTTTGGAACAAATAATGAATTTGGATTCGATTACCTTCGTGACAATATGGCAGGAAGTGTCGAAGATTTAGTTCAACAAAAACACCATTTCGCGATTGTCGATGAGGTCGATTCAGTTTTAATTGATGATGCGAGAACTCCTTTAATTATTTCTGGTCCAACAGAAAGAGGTGACGAGCACGAATTTTACCAATTAAAACCAAGAGTAGAAACAGTAGTTGCTGCTCAACGTCAATATATTAACCAATGTTTAGCAGAAGCAAAACGACTTTTAACTGTTATTAATTCACCAAATGATGACAAAAAAGATGCTAAACAAATGTTGGAAGATGGTGGAATGGCTTTATTGAGAGCTCACCGTGGACTTCCAAAAAACAAAGCGTTGATTAAGTTCTTATCTGAACCAGGAATGAGAGCGCAATTGCAAAAAGTAGAAAATTTCTACATGCAAGATCAAAGTAAACACATGAAAAAAATCGATAAAGAATTATTCTTTGTAATCGATGAAAAAAATAATACAATTGAATTAACAGAAAAAGGGATTGAATTAATTTCTGGTCAAGATGATAAAAATTTCTTCGTTATGCCAGATATCGGACTTGAAATAGCAAATCTTGAAAAACAAAATCTTCCTAAAGAGAACTTTTTAGAAAACAAAGATCAGTTGATTCGAGATTACAGTATCAAATCTGAGCGTATTCATTCTGTAACTCAATTATTAAAAGCATATACTCTTTTTGAAAAAGAAGTTGAATACATCATACTAGAAGGTAAAATTAAATTAGTAGATGAGCAAACGGGTCGTGTTATGGAAGGAAGACGTTATTCTGACGGACTTCACCAAGCGATTGAAGCAAAAGAAAATGTTCAGGTAGAAGATGCTACTCAAACTTATGCTACGATTACACTTCAAAACTATTTCAGAATGTACCATAAATTATGTGGTATGACTGGGACGGCAGAAACTGAAGCGAAAGAATTTTGGGATATTTATAAATTAGATGTTGTTGTAATCCCTTCTAATCGAGGAATTATTAGAAAAGATCACAATGATTTCGTTTACAAATCTGCCAGAGAAAAATTTAATGCTGTAATCGAAGAAGTTGAACGTTTAGTAGCTGAAGGAAGACCTGTATTGGTAGGTACCACAACTGTTGAGATTTCTGAATTATTAAGCCGAATGCTGAAAATGAAAGGTGTAAACCACCAAGTATTGAATGCTAAATACCACCAACAAGAAGCTGAAATTGTTGCAAATGCTGGAAAATCTAGCGCTGTAACGATTGCAACAAATATGGCTGGTCGTGGTACCGATATTAAATTAGGTGAAGGCGTTAAAGAATTAGGAGGTTTAGCAATTATAGGTACAGAACGTCACGATTCTAGACGTGTTGATAGACAGTTAAGAGGTCGTGCTGGACGTCAAGGAGATCCAGGTTCTTCTCAATTCTTTGTTTGTTTAGAAGATGATTTAATGCGTAAATTCGGGTCAGAACGTATCGCTAAATTAATGGATAGAATGGGATTGAAAGAAGGAGAAGTAATTACTCACGGAATGGTCTCAAAATCAATCGAAAGAGCTCAGAAAAAAGTTGAAGAAAACAACTTCGGAATGCGTAAACGTTTATTAGAATACGATGATGTAATGAACGCACAACGTAAAGCAATTTATAAGAAACGTCACAATGCTTTGTTTGGAGATCGTTTGGATTTAGATACAGATAACATGTTTTATGACATCTCTGAATCGATCGTAATTCAACATGGTGGAGGAAGTAATTTTGTAGAATTTGAAATGGACTTACTTCGTGTTTTAAATGTTCAATCTCCTGTTTCAGAAGAAGAATACAAAACAATTGATAAAACAAATTTAGCTGAGAAAGTATACAATGAAGTTTGTTCACATTATACACGAAAAAACGAAAAGATTGCTTCTAGAGTTTACCCACAAGTAAAACATGTATTTGAAAATATGCCTGGTCAATTCAAAACAATCGTATTCCCATTATCTGATGGTAAAAGAGAAGTTAGAATGGAGTTAGATTTAGAGGCAGCATATAGATCAGAAGGAAAACAAATTGCTAAAGAATACGAGAAAAATATTACTTTAGGAATGATTGATAATGAATGGAAAGAACATTTAAGAGAAATGGATGACTTACGTTCTGCTGTTAATAATGCACAATACGAACAGAAAGATCCGTTATTGGTTTACAAACTTGAATCTTTTGATTTATTCAAAAATATGTTGAACCGTTTAAATACTGAAACAACGGAATTCTTAATGAAAGTGGATATTCCAGTTGAAGAAGAAATTGAAAGTTCTAAAAAAGAAGTTTCACACAAAGATCATTATCAAAAGGCACAGATTGCTCAACAAAGTGGTAACACTTCATCCACAAGAGCTCCTCAATTTCAAGGAAGTCAAGGATATGACCAAGCAATTCAAAACTCTGAACAAGTAAGAGAAAAGCAACAACCTGTTACTGCAGAGCCAAAAGTGGGAAGAAATGATTTATGTCCGTGTGGAAGTGGGAAGAAATTTAAACAATGTCACGGTTTGCAATAAATAAAATGTATATTTCTATTAAAAGGGTTCAAATAAATTTTGAACCCTTTTTTTATAAAAAAATAACACATTCTATAGAAGATAGATTTGATTTAAAAAATGATTTATTTCATTACCTTTGAATGATGAAAAAAAAGATTGAAAGTATTGTTTTTATTGGTGCCGGAAATGTTGCTAATCATTTAGCAATTGAACTTTCAAAGCATATTTCAATAAAAGGTATTCTCAGTAAAAATCATCTATCATCAAAATTGCTAGCAGACCAAATTCAAACAAATTTCATATCTAAAATCCAAGATATACCTACTTGTGATTTGATTTTAATTTGTACAAATGATAGTGCGATAAATTCAATCGAAAAGGAATTACCGCTTCATTTCAATGTTGCCTATACCTCTGGAAGTGTCGAACTAAAAAGAGATACAAATAGAGAAAACGATGGTGTTTTTTATCCGCTCCAAACTTTTTCTAAAGACCGAAAAATCGACTTAAAAACTATTCCATTTTTAATTGAAGCAACGAATACGACTTTTCAAGAAGATCTTTTTGAATTGGCTGAAATTATCTCCAATTCTGTTTCTTATGTCTCTTCTTCTGAACGAAAGCACTTACATGTTTCAGCTGTGTTCATTAATAATTTCACAAATCATTTAGCCGAAATCGCTCAAGACTATACGCTTCAACAAAATTTAAAATGGGAGTATCTACTTCCTTTAATTCAGGAAACTGCTTCTAAAATTATAGAAATAGGTCCTAAAAAAGCTCAAACTGGTCCAGCAAAAAGAAATGACCAAATCATTATAAATGAACATCTTGCAATGTTAGACGGATTTCCAAAAGATATCTATAAATTACTTTCAGAAAGCATTACAAATACTTACTCAAAATAGTAAAAATGACAAGCTACAAAGAACTTTTAAATCCTATAACCACTTTTATTTTTGATATTGATGGTGTTTTGACAAATGGTGATATTACTATTTTCAATGGTGAAATGGTACGAACTTTAAATGCTAAAGATGGTTATGCTATTCAATATGCTACTAAAATGGGATATCGAATCTTAGTTATTACTGGAGGACAATCTGAAGAATTAAAAAGTCGCCTTTTAGAAATTGGTGTGGAAGAAGTTTGTTTATCTTCATTCAATAAGATTCAGGTTTACAGTAAGTTAAAAGAAAAATATAAATTTTCTGATGAACAAGTTTTGTATATGGGTGATGACATTCCTGATTATGAAGTTATGCAACAAGTTGGAATTGCAACTTGTCCCCAGGATGCTGTGATGGAAATTAAACATATTTCTCACTATCAATCTCCTTTTATGGGCGGAAGAAATTGTGTTAGAGATGTTATCGAACAAACGTTACGTGTTCAAAATAAATGGTTTACGGAAAAGGCTTTTGAATGGTGATTTTTAAATTTTTGATGTTGGATGTTTAATGTTGGATAATCGGATAATTTTAAGATTTAATTTTGGATTAATATGACTTTCGTTGAAAAGGTAATCTTGTTTTTTGAAGTTATAAAGATTAGGTAATTTCCCTGTTGGAGATCGTTCTTTATCATTGAAATCTTAATTTTAGATTTCTCTATTTTTTCTTTATATACACTTCTTCCTAATACATCTTTGATTTCAAACTCTCCTTCAAAACCTTCAGGAACAACTATATTTAACTCATCATTTGTTGGGGTTGGGTAGACTTGAATTATTTCACTACTTTTCAATTCATTCACTTTTACCAAAGGATTTGAAATAGGATTTCCAGTAGTAACAGGAAACACATCATTCGCTCCAATTTTTGTTAGAAAAACATTGTTTCCTCCTACGCCAAAAGAAGTATTATATCCAACTACAATAACTCCTCCGTCAATTGTTTGTATTATTTGGCCTGATATATCGTCACCTGTATTTGAAAAACCCAAAGCATGATTATCGTATACCAAACCGGAAGTAAATCTTCCTGCTAAAACATCTTTACCTATTGGAAACGTTACTCCATCAAGTTGTTGATTATAAACAATATAAAATTTACCTGAATTACCATAAGAGGTTATTTGTTCATAGGTTTCGTTTGTAGTATATGAATAGGCAAACTCATAAATAAAATTTCCATTAATATCTACTTTAGCGGCATATCCATCAAAATCATTCAAAACAAAATTCTTTCTAAAACCTACCACATTTATCTCATTTCCAACAATACTGATGTCATTGATTTGATATTCGCCTTCATTACCAAAATAGTTTTCCCAAAATAGTTTTCCACCTTTTTTAAAACACATTAAATAGGCTTTATTTTTTAATGAATCTGAAATATATTTCGTTCCTCCAACAACAAACATTGAATCATTTAGAATCTTAACGCATGTGACAAAATCATTTCCGGCTGTCCCAAAGTTTTTCGTCCACAAAGTATCTCCATTTTGATTTGTTCTAACGATATAAAAATTATCATTTCCAGGAGTACCAGTGTTTGTTTGACCAACCATAACAATTGATGTGTCAGGCAGTAATATAGCATCATTTACTTTTTCCCATCCTGAACCTCCGTAGGTTTTATCCCATAATAAATTACCTTGTACATCTGTTTTTATCAAATAATTATCATATCCCCCATTTCCGAATGAATTGGTATAACCTGCGATGAAAAAACCTACATTCTTTTTATATAATACGCGTCTTCCACCTTCCGATTCAAAACCTCCATAATTTTTTGACCATTTATAATTTCCAAGACTATCTACTTTTAATAAAAAAGCTTGAGAAGAGCCATTTTGAAAACTACTTGATGAACCGGTAACAACATAACTACTGTCCTCCAATTGAACAATACCTTGTCCGAAATCATAGCCATTGTTGGTGTATATTTTATAGAAATCAATCTGACCTGAAACCAAAATTGGCGACAAGAAAAACACAAACAAGAAGCATTTAATTACAATTTGCATCGGAGTCGTATTAAAAGTGATTGACCATACCCTTTATTTGAAATCATACCGATTATATCTTGAGAGCCAATACCTATTGCCCAATTAGAAATGTTGAAATTTGAATAAAGTCCCATTCTGAATCTTGAAAAACCACCTACAGAAGCTTGAGATCCAATTTCCATTTTAGCATTCGGTTTCCATTGTCCACCGATATAAATCATCGGTGTAAAGGCTAAAGTAGGATATAATCTGATTCCATAAAAATAATTCCATTTCGAGTTAAAATCCTCATTTATAATTTTCCCAAATTGTAAAAAACCGGGTAAAAAAAGCACTTTCTTTTCTATCGACTGTTGAATATGTAAAGAGTCTATATACGATATTGAATCGTTAAAAATTGATTGCTCTCCATAAAGTTGATTTAATTTAAAACCTTCGAAAGAAAGCGTTGAATCCATTTGATAGGTTTTTAATCCGGCTGTATAATTTACAAAACCTATATTTTTAGCAATTAACTGAAAAGTACTATTTTTATCACCACTTCGAATAATCATAAATCGATAATCAATATCTAACCCCACTCCAATTCCTTTATTAAAATTAGAACCTTGTGAAGATCTGTAACTTCCTTTTGCATCCAATTTTACAACTGTACCTTCTGCATTTAAATCCATCGTTCCTTTCTGAATAAATGCCCCCTGAAAATCAGATGCATTTATATAATTCAACGAAATTGAAGACTTCGATTTTTTATCAATTATTCCAAAACCAATTTTCTGAAAAGTCGAAAAAGAAAAATGAGATCCTGAAATATCAATTTTAGTTCCTAAATAATTTTGATTCCCATTGAAAACCAATCCGAAAATATCTTTTGAATAATTAACTCCCCCTATTGCATAATACCCACCTTTAATCAAATATCCCCAGTTAGAATTTTTGAATATTGTCGATTTCAAATTTCTAAATTCAACTTCAGAATTTAAATCAACCCCTAATCTATTCATTAACAAATGTTTAGATAATGAAGTATTTATTTGATTGGACGTTATTTCTCCACCATAAACTAACTTTCCTAACAACTGATTTTGAATAGAAGTTGAACTTATTTCGACATTTCCAGATGCTATTAATTCATTACAAGTCGAAGTTGAATCGTGTTGAATAGGCAGGAATTGCTGAGAAAAACTAATTCCCGACAACAAGCATAAAACCCCTATTTTCAACATTTTTCCCATTGTTTACTCCGAATTAATATCTGTTTTCTATTTTAAAATCACTTTTTATTTTCACTCCTAGGAAGGCTCCTTCTGGAATATTAATCGGTTCATTTAAAGTTGAAGATGCATTTGGTGTACTAAATTTAGAAATTACATTCAGTTTTTTAATTTGAGAAATCTGTTCAATCATTTCTTTTGTAAAATAAAAATGAACGATTGAATTTGCTGTTTGAATTCCTTTTGAAAAAGTTGATCCTTTAAGTGATGATGTGATTGATTCCGTTCCATCCACAGTAAAAAGAACTCCTCCATTCTCATCTAACAGTTCGAGTATTAAAACTCCAGAAATAGGGAATCCATTAGTTGCTAATAGGGTTAATCCTCCTGATACAATATGTGATTTCTCTTGATCTTGTTTGATTTGGAAATCGAATGTATTTTTCAAAGTCAAACCATCTAATCCTATCGTTAACGGCATTTTAGCAACTACATCAACCTTCAGTTTGCTAGTAGGAAACATTTCGTTCCAACCACCAGAAGTATTTCCCCAGGGATTTAATTGAATAGAATAACCTATTTTTTGAGTCGCCCCTAGATTTTCAAGGTAATTTTCAATCGTACTATTCGTAGAGTTAAAATCAATCTCTTTTTTACTTTCAACTAAAGTTGACCAGGCATCTTTAGCAGGATCAATTGTAAAAGCCTCTCCAAAATGAAAATCTGATTGTGAGGTAGTTAATTGAACATCAGTTCCTGTTGTTACATTTTTATTTTGAATGAGTGAAATTATCGCTTTAGCAGGAATTTTTAAACCATTCGTGACTGTGAATTTTAAATCTGTCGCTCCAAAATCAACCAAACCACTTTTAACTTTCGTTAAGAAATCAATGGTTGTTTCTAGAGTATCACTTATGATTTTCTGTCCGAAATAACCTCTGGCATAATCCACTTTTAAATTTTCAAGAGTTGCCGTTATTTTAGTAACATCAGTATTTGTCATTGAAGTTTTAGCACCATCTGGATCAGTCGTTACAGTAAATAATGATTGAAGTACATTAAATTTACCTCCAGTTTTACCCGACAAGTCCAACTCATAACCAGAAATATCTATACTTCCTTCAACAATTCCTGGATTTACTTGTGTTCCTGCAGGAGCTTTAAACGTATTCTCAAAAGGGACTCCATTTTTTGTAACTCCAACTAATTGCATCTTAAAAAAAACAGGTGTATTTACTGGATTTTCTAATTTTACATGAATGGTTCCATTCGACAATCTAATCTTCTTAAGTTCAACACCTTGTAGATTTAAATTGTGTTCTTCAACCGAATTTACAAAACTTGTACCCGGATTTAAGATAAAATTAGAAAAAGCGATTGTAAACGTTTGGAAAATTGATGTATCTGGAATTTGAACAATTTCAGTTAGATTTAGATCCAACAATGTACGGGTAAAATTCAACTCATAATACCCTGATTTACTAATAATTGAACCATTCTTTACAAACTTATCCAATGTCAACGTATCGTTCACCAAAGGCGCTACCCAATCTGAATTCCAAATGGTTTTCTCCTTTTTACAAGAAGAAAACAATAGAATCAAAAGTGTAAACACTAAAATAATTTGTTTCATTAACGTTAATTAGCAGAATATCAAAGACGAAAATTAAACTTCAAAAGTTGTATTAAATTAAGCTCTTTCGATGATAGTAGCGTACCCCTGACCAACACCAATACACATACTTACTAAAGCATATCGTTTATTTGTTTTTTGAAGTTCTAAAGCTGCTGTTAATAGTATACGTGCACCTGACATTCCAAGTGGGTGACCTAAAGCAATAGCCCCACCGTTTGGATTAATTCGTGGGTCATTATCTTCAATTCCTAATTCTCTTGTACAAGCTAAAACTTGCGCTGCAAAAGCTTCGTTTAATTCTAAAATATCCATTTGATCCAATGTCAAACCTGTACGCTCAAGAACTTTTCTGATTGCATAAACTGGTCCTATCCCCATAATTCTAGGTTCTACACCAGCAACTGCAGCACCAACAATTTTAGCTAAAGGTTTGAAATTATGTTTTGCAACAGCTTCACCTGAAGCTAATAACAATGCTGCTGCACCATCATTTAATCCTGATGCATTTCCTGCAGTTACAGAACCATCTTTTTTAAATGCCGGACGTAAACCAGTTAACGATTCAAGCGTTGTTTCTGGACGAGAAAATTCATCTTGATCAAAAATAATTGGTTCTTTTTTCTTTTGAGGAATTACAACAGGAACTATTTCTTCTTTAAATCTTCCTGAAGCAATTGCTCTCGCCGCTTTTTCTTGCGACCAAACTGAAAATTTATCTTGCGCTTCACGTTCAATTCCATATTTTTCAACCAAATTTTCGGCTGTCATTCCCATGCTATCTACACCGTATACCTCTTCTAATTTTGGATTTATAAATCTCCAACCGAATGAAGAATCAAACATTTGCGCATCTCTTCCGAAAGCAGAAGAAGTTTTTGAAATCACCCAAGGTCCACGCGTCATATGCTCTACTCCTCCTGCGATGTATATATCACCTGCTCCATCTTTGATCGCACGCATTGCATTCACAGTTGCTGCCATTCCTGATGCACATAAAATGTTTACAGTTTCAGCACTCACCTCAATTGGTAAACCCGCCAACAATCCTGCCATTCTAGCTACATTCCGATTATCTTCACCTGCTTGATTTGCACAACCTAAAATGATTTCTTCAATCAATTTTAAATCTAAATTTGGATGTTTTTCAACCAATGCTTTCAACACTGTAGCAGCTAAATCATCTACTCTTACAGGAGATAATGTTCCTCCAAAATTTCCAATTGCGGTTCTTACACCATCTACGATAAATACTTCTTTAGACATATACTGAATATTAGTCCGCTAAAGATATAGAAAATATTAAGATTAAGTTTGAGATTAAGACTGAGCATGTCGAATTCAATTTATGCTAAAAAACATTTCCTTATGTAACATTGGTCACTTTTTTTGATGTTCAATCACCGTATTTTTGAAGTGTAAATAAAAATCCCTAAAAAATTCAAGGTTATGAAAGTTGAACAAATTTATACTGGATGCATTGCTCACGCAGCTTATTATTTAGAAAACAATGGTGAAGCAGCAATTTTCGATCCGTTACGTGAAGTGATGCCATATATTGAAAAAGCAAAAATTGACAACGCAAAAATAAAGTATGTTTTTGAAACTCATTTTCATGCTGATTTCGTGAGTGGGCATCTAGATTTAGCTCGAAAAACAGGTGCTAAAATTGTATACGGTCCGACTGCTAAACCAGCATTTGAAGCGGTCGTAGCCGAAGATAATCAAGAATTTAAAATCGGAAATTACACAGTTCGAGTTATCCATACTCCTGGACATACAATGGAAAGTTCAACCTTTTTATTAATTGATGAAAACGGAAAAGAACATGGAATAATAACAGGTGACACTTTATTTATTGGGGATGTTGGTCGACCGGATTTAGCGCAACATGTAATAGCCGATTTGACAGAAGAAAAATTAGCTGGATATTTATATGATTCACTAAGAGAAAAAATAATGCCATTAAGCGATGACTTAATTGTATATCCAAATCATGGAGCAGGAAGCGCTTGCGGTAAAATGATGAGTAAAGAAACTACAGATACGTTAGGTAATCAAAAAAGAACAAACTACGCATTAAATCCTGAATTATCGAAACATGAATTTATTCAAGTTTTACTAAAAGGTTTAATGCCTCCTCCAGCTTATTTCCCTAAAAATGTGCTCTTAAACATTAATGGATATGAAAATTTAGACACTATATTACTCCAAGGTAAAACTGCATTAACTGCAGATGATTTTGAATCTTTCATCGATCATAAAGAAATCTTAATTCTTGATTGCAGAACAGCAGCAGAATTTGCAACTGGTTTTATTCCAAATAGTTTAAACATCGGATTGGATAGTAATTTTGCCATGTGGGTAGGAGAATTAATTCCAGATATTAACCACAAAATCGCTTTAGTTTGTCCAAAAGGTAAAGAAGAAGAAGCTTTAATTAGACTTTCTCGAATAGGTTTTGATAATTCAATCGGCTATTTAGATGGTGGAATTGATACGTGGCTAAAATCAGGTAAAGAAATCGATAAAGTAGAACGAATTACTCCTCTTGAACTAGAAGAAAAACTAAAACAAGGTGGAATAACACTTTTCGATGTTCGTAAAAAAAGTGAGTTTGAGTCTGAGCATGTTGAAGGTTCTATCAATATACCTTTGAATCAATTCGAAAACCGTATTTCAGAATTACCAGTCAAATCAAACTTCATATTAAACTGTGCAGGTGGTTACAGAAGTATGATTGCATCTTCCATATTAAAACGTCACGGAATAAATAAATTCGTAGATGTTATTGGAGGAATGAATGAGATTGTAAAAACTTCTATTCCTATTTCGGATTATGTCTGTCCCACAACTCTCTTGTAAGATATTAGAAATTAGATATTTAGATATTAGACGCAAGACTAAAAGATTCAAGATTAAAAGACTTATTCAACGCAACAGTTTGAATAAGTCTTTTAGTTTTCTCTATTTCGGTCTAAATAACAATGTGAATAAGTCTTATGTCTTTTAGTTTTGTTTCTTATAGTCTAGAATAAAAAAAAAATGTATTTTCGGAGCGCTAATTGCTTGGACAATTCAAACCAAGATTAAAACTTTAAACTATGAAGATGAAAAATCATTTTTTCTTATCACTTTCACTGGCTATTTCGTTTTCATCCATAGCCCAGTTAGAAGAATTAACTCCTCAGGAAATAAAGTATAGAGACTCTATCTCTGCACTTAATCTAAAAAATGAAGCTACTGCTCAAAGCCAGGAGTTTTATAACAAAGGAATTCAACTTTTCGGAGAAAAAAACTACCAAGGTGCAATAGAACAATTCGGAAAATCTCTAACTCTTGACCCTAATTTTACAGCAGCTTATTACAATAAAGGAGTTGCTGAGAATGAAGCTGGAAATTTCAAACAGGCTGCTACAACTTTAGACAAATTAATTTCAATCGATCCGAATTATTCAAAAGCTTATTTTCAAAGAGCACGAGCATTACAAGGCACAAATGATTATTTAAAAGCTGAAAAAGATTACGATAAATCAATTCAATTAGATCCTAAAAACCCAAAAGCTTATTATAATTACGGAACCCTGAAATTTCTACAAATTGATTATACTGAAGGGATAAAATATTTCTCAAAAGCAATCGAATTAGATCCTAATTTCGCATTTGCTTTTAACGACAGAGGTAGCTGTCACCGAATGATGGAAAATTATCCAAAAGCCATTTTAGATTACGAAGAAGCTGTTAACAAGAATCCTAAATTAGCTTTTGTTCTTAATAATATAGGGACTACTAAAAAGAAAATGAAAGATTATCCTGGAGCAATTACAGCATTCAATAAAGCAATTGCAGTTGATCCAAATTATGCTCCCTCATACAATAACAGAGGAGTCTATCAATTAGAGCAAGGTAAAAAAGAAGATGCTAAAAAAGATTTTGAAAAAGCACTTCAGTTAAATCCTAAATATGCTGCTGCAGCAGATAATTTAAGCGCTATCTATTTCAAACAAAAAGACTATAAAAAAGCTTTTGAATTTGCTAATAATGCCATCACTTACGACCCTAATTATGCTGGTGCCTATGTTAATCGTGGTATTGCAAAAGAAATGTTGAGAGATATGGAAGGTGCTTGCAATGATTGGCACAAAGCCGAAGAATTGGGTGCAGAATTAGGTAAAAAATATCATTCAGAGAACTGTAACAATTAATATTAGAAATTATGTTGAAAAACACACTTACATACATTTTATTTGCTGCAAGTTCTACATTATTTGCGCAAAACGTTGAATTCAAATCATCTAATTTTAAAGATAAAAAAGATGAATTCAAAAAAATCGAAGCAACTTTAGAAAAAGGAGATGCTTTTTACAAAACTGCTTCAGATGCAGTATTCCTAGTTCAAAATCCAGGTAAAAATTTCAAAAAAGCATTAATCGAATTTGAAACAGCTCAAAAATTCAATCCTAACAACGCTGAATTGAATATGAAAATTGGTGTTTGCTGGGCTTATTCTTCGGATCCTCAAAAAGCTATTCCTTATATCAAAAAAGCAAAAGAATTAAACCCTGCTTGTAGCCCTTTTTTGAATTATTACATTGGATATTCTCAACAATTGGAAGGAAATTTTGATGAAGCGCTAAAATCATACATTCAATTTGAAACAGAATACAAAAAAGCGGATGATTTCTCAAAATTTGTTGCCCAACGTAAAAAAGAATGTGCTTCAGGAAAAACTTCATTTGCAACACCAATAAGAGCTTGGGTGGATTTAGTTCCTGAATTAAATTCAGAATTTGATGATTTCGCTCCTTCTATTTCAACTGACGGTTCTGAATTAATTTTCACATCTAACAGATCAAATGGTCACCCTTTAAACGATGTAGCTGAATATGATAAAGACATTTACACATCCTCTTTGAATAATGGAAAATGGTCAACACCTAAACCAATTGTTGGTGGTGTAAACTCTTTATTGGATGATGTATCAAGTAATTTAAGTTTTGATGGTACAAAAATGCTTTTGAATAGAGAGTCTAATGGACAAAAAGACATTTATGAAAGTCGTTTGAAAGGAGCATCATGGACTGATCCTATAGCTTTTAATTTTCAAGTATCTTCTCAAAAAACGAACGAAGAGTATGCTGCCTATAGTGATGATGGGTGGAGTTTGTACTTTACAAGAGATAACGACACCAGAGGCAATGGATATGATATTTACAACTCTAAAATGCAAAGTAAATTAAATCAAGATTATGCCGCAGCAACAACTATGATCACAATGAATTCTAAATTCAATGATGGTCCTATTTATTTACATATCGATGGGGAAACTATGTATTTAGCTTCACAAGGAAATGAATCGATTGGAGGTTATGACATCTTTGTTTCTAGAAAGTACCGTGGCGCTTGGACTGCCCCTGTCAATTTAGGGTATCCTATCAACACTCCATATGATGATTTCTTTTTCGCCTCTACTGCTAATGGCAAATTCGCCTACATCTCTTCTAATAGAGCAGGTGGAAAAGGTGGATTTGATATCTACAAAGTAACTTTTTGGGGTCCAGAAAAAACACCAATAGTAGATATTGAAGACTTCTTACTATCATCTATCGCTATGCCTATGAAAGATCATCAAATAGAGGCAACTGTTGATGTAAACAAAAAAACATTTACTGTATTTAAAGGTGCAACAATCGATGCCTTAACAAAAAAAGCAGTTGAAGCAGATATCGATATTATTGATAACGCAACGGGATCTGTAATCGAAACATTCACTACCAATAGTGCTACAGGTAAATTCATTATCACATTGGTTTCAGGTAAAAATTATGGTATTGCAGTAAAAGCCAAAAATTATCTATTCCATTCTGAAAATTTTGACATTCCAACAGGAAGCAGTGACAATTTAGTAAGTAAACTTATCGAACTTAAAAACATTGCTATCGGTAGCAAAATAACTCTACGAAATGTATTCTTCGATTTAGGGAAATCTACATTAAGAACTGAATCAAATGGAGAGTTAGACCGTGTAGTTAAATTATTAAAAGAGGTTCAGACACTAAAAATTGAGATCTCTGGTCATACTGATAATACGGGTTCTGCAACAACCAACGAAATATTATCCCAACAACGTGCTGAAGCAGTAGTTTCCTATTTAAAAAATAAAGGAATTGTTCCTTCTAGATTAACAGCCAAAGGTTATGGATCAGCAAAACCTGTTGCAACAAATTCAACAGATGACGGTAGACAACAAAATAGACGAACAGAATTTGAAATAAAAGGTAATTAAAAACAACCAAAATAACATTGAAAATCCCAACACAAAATTTTATGTTGGGATTTTTAGTTTTAATAAAAAAAGATTAAAAAGTAGTGAAAAAGCAATTAAAGTTAACTAAATGTTATCATCTGTTAATGTTAAATTAATATTAATACCAAACACTTGAAATATATTACCGTTAAATCAATTTTGAATAAAATTTGCCTTTTTTTTGTTCCGGGTTTAAAACCTTTTCAGTATGTTTGTCAAATAAACTTTAAAAAATAAAAAATTCTAATTATGAGTACAAATCAAAAATCAGCAGGAGGTTTTTCTTCACTAGTATCATCAATCGCAATAGCAATTGCATTGATCATTGGTTTCATCGTTTATTCTAAAATCTTTGGTGATCCAGGAAATTTCGTAGATGGAGATAACACAGGAGAACCTTTAGAAGGAAATTATTTAGCAATCGTTTATAAAGGAGGTATCATCGTTCCTTTCTTATTAGCAACTAACTTCATCATTATTATTTTTACAATTGAGCGTTTCGTAAGTTTAGCTAAAGCTAAAGGAAAAGGTAACATCAATAAATTTGTTGTTAAAGTAAAAGGTTTATTAGGTGGTAAAGATATCGCTTCAGCAAAAGAAGCATGTAATACACAAAGAGGATCTTTAGCAAATGTTGTTTTAGCTGGTTTAACTAAATACGAGCACATGGACGCTGATTCAGAAATGAACAAAGAACAAAAAATCGAAACACTTAAAAAAGAATTAGAAGAAGCTACAGCATTAGAATTACCAATGTTATCTAAAAACTTAGTTATTCTTTCTACATGTGCTTCTATCGCAACTTTGATTGGTTTGATTGGAAC